>CALGNJ010000001.1 GCA_937958705.1 Minisyncoccota bacterium
GCGCGCAATCGTGCGCGCACCACTTGATTTTCTATGTGCTTGGAAGGGAATACCTTAGGGGGACAGCTCATGCCGGCATGACTGTCCCCTCTTTTTTTATGAACTACCACCCTCTTTTGATATTATTACGAATATGAATACACTCATCTCACTGATCAAAAAGATAATCCCCGAACCATTATTCAAGAGAATCTCTGTCCCGTATCACTTTCTTCTCGCGTGGCTTGGTGCCATAAAAAATAAACATCCCTCAAAAGATATAAAAATCATTGGAATCACTGGCACCAAAGGAAAATCATCGGTCGTTGAAATCACTAATGCAGTCCTGGAAGGCGCAGGTCTTTCTACTGCTGTGTCAGGGACCGTGCAGTTTAAAATTGGTGACTGGGCAGAAGAGAACAAATTTAAACAAACCATGCCTGGAAGATTTTTCTTGCAAAACTTTCTGACAAAAGCGCAAGAAAAAAAAGTGGATTGGGTTGTGATTGAAATGACCTCTGAGGGAGCAAAACAGTTCCGCAACAGATTCATCTATCTTGATGCGTTCATCTTTACAAACCTTGCTCCAGAGCATATTGAGTCACATGGCGGATACGAGCAGTATAAACAGCCCAAGCTATCTATTATTAAAAATTCTCTCGAAGCATCCCCTAAAAGCGATCGACATCTTATTGTTAATGGTGACGACAACGAGGCAGCTGATTTCTTGGATTTTGATGTAGAGCATAAACATGAATTTAAACTATCTCAGCTTACAGACATTCTGACTAAACAAGAAGGTGTAGAGTTTACCTACAAAAATGTGCGATTTGTATCTCCCCTTTCTGGAGAATTCAATATTAAAAACCTTCTTGCAGTAATCATGTTTGGAGAAAGTATTGGTATCTCACTTGAAAACATGCAAAAAACTATAGCTCACTTTAAAGAAATCCCGGGACGGGTTCAGCGTATTGAAGCAGGACAAGATTTTGAAGTGATTGTTGATTACGCACACACGCCTGACTCTCTTGAGGCAATCTACAAAGCGTTTGACCACGCACAAAACCGAATCTGTATTTTAGGAAATACCGGAGGAGGTCGTGACCAATGGAAACGACCTGTTATGGCAAAGATTGCAGACACCTATTGTGATGAGATTATTCTTACGAATGAAGATCCGTACGATGAAGACCCGCTTGCGATACTTGAACAAATGCGTGAAGCAATCACCGAAACTCCGTATGAAGTAGTCTTTGACAGACGTAATGCCATTTTTGCAGCAGTAGAACGTGCCAAAAAGGGTGACGCAGTGATGATCACAGGAAAAGGCACAGATGCGTTTATCATGGGACCTCAAGGAACCAAGATACCCTGGTCTGACTCAGGAATCGCGCAAGAAGCGCTTGATAAAAGAATGGGTAACAACTAACTTTTTCTATAGGAATACTACAGAGTCTATAAGATAGGCATCCACAGGCATATCTGTGTTCCTCCCAATCGATCCCACACTCCTAATTGCTGTACCATGTTTTGCAAAAAGACAAACTAAAAACCGCTCTAGCAAGAGCGGCTTCGTGTTGGGTTATAATATCAATACGATGTATACCTTTTCAGAACAAAATGACCCCTCTCTAGAACTTCCTTTTTCACAGAGTCTTTTGTATAAAACTATTCAAGAAGCCCAGGGATTTAAAACGCGCCAATTTACTATAACCAAAGATAGTCATGTTGTTGGTTTTTTTCAAATAATTATTTATCCATTACTCAAAGGAAAGACTAATGTCTATATTCCATATGGGCCTGTCCTTACAGAAACGTCCCAAGAACTCTTAGAAGAACTCTTAGTGTTTTTAAAACAAATTGGGCACGAAGAAAACGCGATATTCGTGCGCACAGACTTCTCTGCCCCAGAAGGACTCTCTCTGCCTCAAGAATACAAACGAGTACCTGGATATGCGTATAAAACAGCATATCATCAACCTCGTGGTGAATGGCTTCTTGTTATCACCCCCAGTCCAGACGAGCTACTCGGAGCAATGCATAAGAAGACTCGCTACAATATCAAAAAATCGTTAAAACAAAATCTTGAAACAGTATTTTATAACGGGAAAGATATCGAGCCGTGGGTTGGAACATTTATTGCTATTAATGATCAAAACACGAAGGAACACGGAACGACTACTCATCCTAAAAAGTATTTTAGGTCTTTCTTTGCTCTTGCTTCCAAGTCAGATGATAATTTTATTGCTGTTACACGAAAAGAAGGACATGTCCTTGCCATCAATATTTTTGTAAGGAGTGGAGATTCTGTGTTTTGTCCGTTTGGAGCATCGAATGATATTGGAAAAAAACTTGGCGCATACTATCACATCAAGTGGTCCTCTATTTTATATATGAAAGAACAAGGCGTGAGCACCTTTAATTGGGGTGGAGTATCAGTTGGAATGCATGATGAGTACCTCGCTGGAGTAACTAAATTTAAAACTGGATTTGGAGGCGCTTCTGTCCCTCACCCTCCTTTGCACGATATCGTTATTTCCAAGTTTTGGTATATCGCATATATGTTCAGGAAATTTTTAAAG
>CALGNJ010000002.1 GCA_937958705.1 Minisyncoccota bacterium
CAGGGACGTGGGTACTACTATTACCACTGTGAACAAGAGGAGTGCGTAAGAAAAGGCAAGACTATTCAGAAAACTGTTTTAGAAGATGATTTTGTTGAGCTCCTAAAGACAATCAATCTAAAAGAATCACAAATGAAGAAACTTAAAGAAAGGGTGTTGAAGAGATGGGAGGTACGTCATGAATCAATTAAAAAACAGACAAGTTTGCTTCAAAACAAACAATCAAGACTTGAAGAAAGAAAAGGACGTATACAAGAAATGATGGAGGACGGTGTATATTCACCCGAAGATGGTAAAGAAAGACTCAAAAAAGTAAAAGAAGAGATGTTGGTTGCCACTATTGATGTAAATGAATCCAGGTTGGATGAAATAGATATGGACACGTTACTTACTTACACAGGGAAATTCCTCACCAGACTAGATCGTCAGTGGCATGATATTAAAAATGAGAATAAACCAAAGTTCCAAACCTTAGTTTTTCCAAGTGGAATTACCTACCATCCGGTAAATAAGTTTGGAACACCCGTTTTGGGTTATCTGTTCAGGGTTTTAGAGCAATTGAGTACTCAAAATCCCGATTTAGTCCTCCCACCAGGAATCGAACCTAGAACTAGAGCTTAGAAGGCTCTCGTTATATCCATTTAACTACAGGAGGAATGTGTGGATTATATAGTAAATATATAAAAATTACAGCTATTGATT
This sequence comes from Minisyncoccota bacterium, assembly GCA_937958705.1. Classification (GTDB taxonomy): domain Bacteria; phylum Patescibacteriota; class Minisyncoccia; order Phycocordibacterales; genus JAHDEI01. The sequence continues at coordinate 703 of CALGNJ010000002.1, forward strand.
CATTTTTGAGAGTGCGAGTTGGTATACCGCATCAACCTGCTCATCAACAGTCATCCCTGAGGTATCTACTCGTACTGAATCAGGCATCATTTGTAGCGAAGCATCTCCCTTGTTCATGTCCGCATCATCTCGATCTAAGATTTCCTTCCGGAGGACTTCGATTTCTTTAGGGTCAGTAATATTGTGTTGTTTTGCTCTACGGCGCGTTCTCTCGTTCACATCACAATCTAAATATATTTTCAGATCAGCAAAAGGGGCCACAACTGACCCAGCGTCACGACCGTCTAAGATCCCTCCATGCTCCAACAATTCTCGTTGTAGCCTGGTTGCATTCTCTCGCACAATTGGACTTCGTGAGTATTGGAATGCATAGGTAGAGTTTTCTCGCGACCTGATTTCTTTTTCTACATCCTTATCGTTGAGTAAGACATGTCCCACCTCAGAATAGTTTATATGAAAATCTTCGAGCGCCTCTTTGATCGCTTCACCATCTTCTTCCTTTATGTCTTGGGTTCGCAGGTAATACGCCATTGTTCTGTAAATAGAACCAGAATCAATGTGGGGGATAGAAAGTAGTTTTGCAACTCCTCGTGCTGTGGTTCCTTTTCCAGAACCACTAGGTCCATCAATAGTTATTACTATTTTCTTCATATAACTAGTTTACCATTTTTCACTTTTTGATTGACTCTTGTTTTTGCACACACGAACGATGGTGACTCATGATAAAATTACAATATGACATACAGTAAAGAATTTTTAGACCTGTATAACAATCTATTCGCGGTAATTGAATACCCACAAGATGTAGCCAAACAAGTTGCTGGATCACACCCACTTTGGAAAGAATTTTGTGAATTACCTCAGGAAGTAAAAGACATGTTTCATTTTGGTGGGGATGACTGGAATTATGGATATATCAAAAAGGGAAGCAGAGAAAATGAAGATCAAAAAGAGTACTATCACTTTTCGTTTCACCACAAGCAATTACTTGAGAAACATGACTTGCTCGGTGCGGTTGAGGAATATCCGGTAGTCAAGAAATTTTTTTCATATTGTGACAATCTATTTGATTTAGTGGCTGGATTCGCCCACGAATACACAGAAGTTCTCGCTCAAGAGAATGAACATATTGCGTCTTTGCCAGAACAAACTAAAAAAGGATTCGAAGGGCCTTTTGGAGTCATACGGTTCTTGCACTATACGCCACCTGAGGACGCAAAGGTTTTGGCTGAGCCGCATTTTGACAGAGGGGGAATGACCTTTCACCTATATGAATCTCAAGATGGGTTACAGTTTTTGGATTGGGATGGAACATGGAGAGACGCACCGGTCTTGCAAGACAAGACAGTACTGTTTTCAGGAATTGGACTTGAGGCCCTATCGGGAGAGGTACTGCAAAGAACATGGCACAGAGTCATTGCAGACAAACATGCAACAAGCCCGGAGCGATATTCAATAGTACTGTTTTGCGACTTTCCAGACATGCAGGTAAGAGATAGAAAACGAGATGGAATCGCAAGGCTAGAGCCGATGGAATATAAAGATAAGAAAGAGTTATTTGTTTAAAACATTTTTGCTAATTACCACAAGTTTTTTCTCTTTTCAAAAGCAACATAATTGATAGCACGCATTAAAAAACTGCCGCACACCATATTGGGTGAGAGGCAGTTTCTTTGTTAAGGTTTAATCCAATGTTAGTAGTCGTAGCTCAGCTTGAGCATGACTCTCCGGTCTTTTGTGTTAACAACTCGATGGTTGCCAACAGCATCCGTACCTTGATAGGTGATGCTGTTCGGTGCTTCTTCGAATGAAGCTCCTAGAGACCAGTTACTTTTGGTGTTTACAGCCTTCACATTGAGGCCGTACAGGTTATTTCCTTCTTGCAGGTATTGACCTGCGTATCCATGACCTTCCAGCCGGAAGTTGTTTCCCATGTTCGCAGCAGCAACAAGCCCGACTTGAGCTTTTGCGTCAGTACCACGACCAAAGACGTCCGTGTGGTGTACTCCAAGTTGACCATACGCAGCAAGGTTGTCCGTTACGGTACGACTTGCACGCAAAGCAGCTTGGCTTGTGTGGTCAAACCCGTCATTGTTGTCGCGGAAGTTTTGAACCTTGGTATCCACGATCCCAGTCAGTGTCCAATCTCCGTACTCCATAAGATCTGCCTGAGCACCAACACCAACTTCAAACCCAGATGAGTCACGCTCTGTTGAGGATTCGACACGATTGCCGTTTCTCAAGATAGCGGTTGCATCCAGTGTGTAATCGGTAGCCACTGCATATGCAGCGTGTGCTGAAAGCACCACGGGCTTGCCGGCAACTGTCATGCCGCGATCATACGCAACACCAATCAGTGTTCCGTTTGTTTCTTGAACCTGATGTCCGAGCTCCACAGCATTAGGAGTAACATAGTTTGTTACTTGCGTTTTACCGTCGTTGGTCAGACCACCAAAGACAGATACGCGACGCATGTCTTCATCGCTGGTGATCAACTGGTGTGCAAGAGCGCCGGCAATGGCAGTCGTTGCTATTGCTGGGAGTACACGTGATGCGGGTACTACCGGCGCTGTTGCGACCGGAGTCGGTGCCGGAATCGTGGCGACAGGATCTGGGGTGGGCGCTATAAGTTCGACAGGTGTTACGATCGGTGAACAATCACAGTTGCCGTATTGGTCATAGCGTTTAATCTCACCAGGTAGTGCTGCCCGAGTTACGGGCGGGTACAGGTAGGCTTGACGTTCAGCGGGCGTTAACGTCCGCAGATAATCAGCCTCACTGATTGTCTGGATGGGGTTGCCATCACAGTCAAGCAATTGACTCTGCGCGTAGGCAGCTGTCGTTGGTAACAAGAGGAGCATCGCTCCTATCATCATCAACCATTTTTTCAGTACTATCATTGTTTATCCTTATTTTTTTGTGAATTGTTTCATTGTAATCATGAAACATATAACATCCACGCTCAGGTGCGTCGATTTCTAGCGACAACTATATACTATACTTGACCATGCGTCAATCTTACTTTCTGTATTAAAATAAGTCGAACGTGTTTGCTTTGATATCACTAGTATGACTTTTCTTGCGTGTTTCTTAGGGTATTAGCGTTATAAGGCTTTGTCAGGAGGAGTACTACAACATAGGGTGGTTGTAGATAAGTGACAGAAATTGAGATGGAATTGTAAGGCTCGAATCTATGAAGTATAAAGAAAAAAGTTGTAAAAAGCGCACCTCCTTAGAGATGCGCTTGTTTAACTTATTAGAGTCTAAAACCAGAGACCTTGAGAAATCTCGGTGGCAAGGCTACGAACGGCCTTTCCAGGGTCTGGGTTAAAGATGATGCTGCGTGAAGAGTTGATAGAGAACAACCTGTGATCAGCCTTCTCGAGCTCAGCCATAAATTCGGGGACACTCCCGCCTTGGTAACCCGCCCCTGGGATGAGGAGCGGGACACTGAAGGGGCTAGCGATCCGAGCTGCGGCACCAAGCTGTTCTGCATTTGTTGCGCCAAGCACAATAGAACAGTTTCCGTTCACATTCCAATCATTTACTACCTGGTGGGTCCAAATTTCAAAGTTTCGAATACTTGAAACATTCCTAGGCACGTCCCACAACTTTGCTTCTTTTTCTGAAACTAAAGCGAGACGGTCTTGGTTGACTTGTGCGCCAGGGTTAGATGTGCGAACCACAACTGCTATTCCTTTTCTGCTTCGTTTTAGAAATGGAGCCATAGCTTCATGACCATGGTGCAGATGTACTGTAATGGCGTCAGCTCCAAGTTGATCAAAAAGGAATTCAGCATATTGTTCGTTAGTGTTACCGATATCTGCAACCTTTGCATCGACCGTGATTGGTCGGTACGGATCAATCTCTTTTGATAGAGAGATTAATCGCTGAAGAAGTTCAATTCCCGGGGCACCCATAGAGGCATAAAATGGATAATTGGGTTTAAACTCCAGAGCTGTTGAGTGTGTTTCTTCAAGAATATTTTTACCGAAAGCATATATGTCTTCAGGTTCGGCAACAGGTAAACCAATATTCATTTTTTCAGCAATGGTTGCCTTGTTTAGATCCAAGCCAACACATACATACCGTCCTTCTTCTCTACCAAGCCCCATTAATTCCTGATAATCTCTTTTCATGAGAGTCTCCATGGTGTTAAGCGTCCCCAATAGGAGGCTTTTCTGGAAAGAACAATACTATATATTTGTCATATGTCAAAATAAAATTGATCCTTGTGTTAACAAACACATAGAGTAAGTAGTCAATCTTAATAACTTGCTAGAAATATTTATTCATTAATTACGTGAAATATTTGTCTGAAGAAAAGGGTGCTCTTCAGCGAGTGAGTGAAATTGATTTTATGGATGTTATGAATAAAGACCGGTTCCAAAAGTTAATATATCCAGCAGGAATTACATACAAGAGAAAAGGCTCACTTGGAACCGCCTCATGCGGTTACCTAGTAAGCCTTCTCTCTGATTTTGAGACTGATAAGTCCCTTGTTGTGGGCGATAAGGGACTCGAACCCCTGACCTTTTCGGTGTAAACGAACTGCTCTAGCCAACTGAGCTAATCGCCCTCGATATGATGCTGTCTTAATATTAATTTTAGTGTCTGCTGTGCGCTTCAGCCGACTGAAGATAATTACCATCTTGCATGCCGGGTATTTCCCGAATGACAAGCATTATACCGAGTGTGTCTAAAAATGCAATAAAGCCTAGCGTCAAATAATTCTTGTTATACACCGTTGGAAAAATCCTGATACAATGAAGTATATGACAAAGAAATATGTAATGAATCAAAAAGATTTTGCTCTTCAGATTGCTCAAAAAGATGGAAATTTTAAAGATAAAACATTTGATTTTCCCGTGACACTTTCACACCATTTTGATTTTCCTCTTGATTTTTCTGGGTCAATATTTGAGGGTAAATTTTCATGTGCACATGCTTCATTTTCAGAAGAGATAACCTTTAAAGATGCGGTATTTGAAGATGACGCTGATTTCTCACTTGCAATATTTGATGCTCGTGCACATTTTGATGGATCCAAGATGTTAGGAACTAGCACGTTTCGTAGGACTCAATTTTCTCGGATGGTTCACTTTGTGGGAACATACTTTTATGGAGATGCTTTCTTTGAAAGAACATCTTTTATGAAAGAGGCTTTGTTTGTTAAGTCTCACTTTTTGAGAGATGTGTATTTTCATAAAACATATTTTGGGATGCGCGCAGACTTTTCATACGCCGCATTTGCGGACTTATACGTATCATCGTTCTTTTCAATCAGGAGCACATACGAACGAATGGATGGATCGGTAAAAGAAACACTTCCTCCAAGACTTATATTTAGATACGTATTTTTTCCACGTAAAACCATGTTCACAAATGTTGATCTTTCACGCGTCATCTTTCAGAACTCAATGATTGAGCAGATCATCTTCAAGGATTGTAGTTTCTCTGAGAAAGATGGACGGAACTGTTTCTATAGTGAGATTGCTAAGACTATCGAGACGAAGATTACTGATGAGATATATAACAAGATTGTTGCCGGAGAGATACACATGGACTATCGAGTAAATGATAAGACAAGGGCAGAGATCAGTATTGGTGATATTATTATCTTTGTTAATGCCGATGATCCATCTCAGCGTTATAAGACGTTTGTTACAGAGCGGCATCTTGCAAAAGATTGGGAGTCTTTGTTCTCTAAACTTGAGGTTAACCATCCATACGTTGACTATGTTGCAACAGAGCGACGAATATCAGATCTTTTTTCCAAAGAAACAGTAGCAGCCTCCGGAGTTGTGGCATTTGGTTTTAAAAAGTTTGATGAGAAAAAGCACTGGGAGAACTTGGAGGACATGAATAGGCAGATGAAGAAATCTCTTGAGGATTCAAAAGATTGGCAACGGGCTGGGGATTTTTACAGAGGAGAAATGGAAGCAGGTATCGAACTGATGCGTGTGAGAAAAGAAAAGGTTGTGTACAGAAACGCACTTGCATTGTATGGTGTCATATCAGGATTTTGTGAGTCAGCAGGGAGGATCTTCTTATTCATGATGATTTCATTTGGTATTTCCTTGTTACTATTGAATCAATTCAAGCCCGAGTTTAGTTTTGTGCAGTTACTTGAATATAGTCTAGGTTTCTTTATTCCACTCCTCGGAAATGAAGCTGTTGCACTCAGGTCATTAGAGCTTACTCCAATACAAAATATCATCATTATGATTGAGATTGTGTGGTATTACGTGTTGTGGTTTTTCCTGGCTTTGACTCTGCAACGAAAATTCAAGCGCTAAAGATCACAAAATCGACGATTCTCTTTGTCAGCTTCGGTCGTGATTTATTCAACGTACTATAATATACGTCTCAAAAATCACTCTCTTGCTTCCGCGAGACTCATTCTATTTTGTGACTTTAGTGTCACTGACTGTTAGATATGTTGATTGCTTTTTTCTCCTCGAACTTTATCTTATTTTGAAAATAAAAGAGCGTGAGTGACAGAGGTGTGAAAGATTGAGCAAAGCAAAGCGACGCTTGCGTCGCTTTGTTTTGTTACAATGCTTGGAACATGAAAACATCTGTGAAAACACTTGGAATAATTATGGACGGCAACAGACGCTGGGCGACTGCACGGAATCTACCAAAGACTGATGGTCACAAGGCAGGTCTGGATACGGTTGTAAAAACAATCCAGTGGTGCAATGAGGTGGGAATAGAAGATGTTGCTTTTTATGTATTTTCAACAGAAAACTGGAAACGGACCAAGGGCGAGATTGATGCGCTCATGAAGCTTCTGGAGTATATACTCACTGATAAGAGAGGGGATATTTTGACACAAGAAGTACGCGTCCGGTTTGTTGGTGATATGAGCAAGATTCCTAAAAGACTTCAGGTTCTCGTGGCCGAGATGGAGCTGGAAACAAAGAAACATAAAAAGACAGCATGGGTGTGTTTGTCGTATGGAGGCAGGTTGGAAATAGCTGAGGCTGCAAACGAAGTTGTAGGGAAGGTGACAGAGAAAAAACTAGCTCGCGAGTTATGGACCGCTGACATGCCAGACTTAGATTTAATCATTAGAACTGGTGGAAATCATCGCCTATCTAACTTCCTTTTATGGAAGGCATCATATGCGGAGTTGTATTTTACAAAGACACCATGGCCAGCGTTTTCAAAAAGACACTTGAGGACAGCACTCGAGTGGTATGAGAAAAATATTCAAGTAAATAAAGGGAGGTAAGACAAAGCGGCCGTACGGCCGCTTTGTTCGTCGATCTTTGTTACAATGCGCGTATGGAAATTGAAAAACTATTTGAAAATGATGACGTTGTGGTGATCAACAAGCCAGCGGGTATTATGGTCCATGGGGACGGAAGAACTGACGCAGTCACAGTCGTGGATTGGTTTGTCGAAAATTACCCTCAGTCAGTCACTGTCGGGGAAGACCCTATTTTAACTAAAGAAGGAGCAATCATCACGCGCCCAGGAATTGTTCACCGCCTGGACAAAGATACAAGCGGAGCTCTTGTATTATGTAAGACACAAGATTCTCACGCTCACGTAAAACAGCAGTTTCAAGACAGAACCACTAAAAAAACATACCGCGCGATTGTGTATGGAGAGATGAAGCAAGATGAAGTCTATGTTGACGCACCGATTGGAAGGTCAAAGATATTTGCGAAATGGACTGCTATTCCGAAGGCACTTCGCGGTACAACCAGAGAGGCACAAACAAAAGTAACAGTCCTGAGGCGATTTGATGGATTTTCATATATACAAGCAGAGCCACGAACCGGAAGGACACATCAGATTAGAGTCCACTTGCAGTATATGAATTATCCAATTCTGGCAGATGGTGTGTACGCAGGTAAGCGGTATGATAGAGACAATCTAACCGGATCTCTTGATTTTACCAGGCAAGCTCTTCACGCGTATAAGATAGAGTTTACAGACCTGTCGGGCGAACTAATCGAGGTTACAGCAACACTTCCTACCGACTTTATACACGCACTTTCTTAGGACTAGCATTACCTCAGAAAGTCTGGTAAAATCCTGCTCATTATGAAAACAAACATCAAGAATACTCCTTTGAAGGACTTTACTTCTATTAACCAAGAAGAGAGACGGAACCTTGGAATCTCGTCTGGAGATACAGTACGAGTGTGGGTAAAGATTAAAGAGAAAGGGAAGGTTAGATTACAGGCGTTCGAAGGTCTAGTATTGGCTTCGAAGCATGGTACAGAAGCGGGGGCAACATTCACTGTACGAAAAGTATCTAACGGTGTTGGTGTAGAACGAATTTTCCCACTATTTTCTCCAAATATTGATAAAATTGAGATTGTTAAACGAGCACGAGTACGTCGAGCAAAGCTTTACAACATTCGAGAGAAGGTTGCACGAGAAATGAAACGACAAATGCGAAAAACTCGTCTTATGAATATCTCAACACTTTCAGATACAGAAGAACAAGACAGAATTGCTAAAGAGGCAGAGGCAGAAGCTAAGCGTGTAGAAGAAGAGGCAGCAGCTCAAGCAGAAGCGGAAGCAAAAGCGGCTGAAGAAAAAGCAGCAGCAGAGGCTCCAGTTGAAGAAGCAGCAGAAGAGAAAGCAGAAGATACTCCAGCAGAGGAAGTTTCAGAAGAAAAAGCAGAAGCATAATTTATTCGTAACGAAAGTTATAACGAATTATAAAAAAGGTCGTAACGATATTCGTTACGACCTTTTTTGGACTACTCGGGTGTTGTTTTATTTGTGTATAACCCTGGGGATAAGATGTAAAAAAGCCTAGACATGACTTGACAGAAAAAATGAGAAAAGAGGTGTGGAAAACATGTAAGTTACTGGTTTTTGAGCGACACCAGAACCATGTATAATGATTAAAACTAATCTAAAGTAAGTAGTAGATAGTATTGAGCATTCGAAGAAAAACTGAGAGTAGAGACATTCTGCTTTTTGTTTTGCTCGCGAAAATTAATAGTATGAAAATATAAAATAATATGACATCAGTAGCTAAAAAAACATCTGGTACGAAGACTGTTTCAAAGGCGAACGTTGCTAAGAAAGGTATGGCAAAGAAACAAGTAAAAGAACCAATTTTAGAATTAAATAATGATAGGTTTGTTCTGTTTCCAATTAAACATGATGATATTTGGAAAATGTATAAAGATTCCGAAGCTTCTTTCTGGACAGCAGAAGAGATTGATCTTTCTCCAGATCAACACGACTGGGAAAATAAACTAAACGATGATGAGCGATATTTCATTAAAAATATCCTTGGGTTCTTTGCAGCATCAGATGGAATTGTAAATGAAAATCTTGCGGAGAACTTCCTGAAAGAAGTTGGCTACCCTGAAGCAAAGTGTTTTTACGGATTCCAAGTCATGATGGAAAATATACATGCTGAAACATATTCACTACTTATTGATACATATATTAAAGACAAAAAGGAACGAACACACCTATTTAACGCCCTGGAGACTATTCCTGCAGTAAAAAAGAAAGCTGACTGGGCACTGAAGTGGATTGAGTCTGATTCATTTGCTGAGCGACTTATTGCCTTTGCAGTTGTTGAGGGGATTCAATTTTCTGGTTCATTCTGTTCGCTGTTCTGGCTGAAAAAACGTGGTCTTATGCCAGGACTCACATTCTCAAACGAACTGATTTCTCGAGATGAAGGAATTCATCGAGACTTTGCATGTCTGCTGCATAATAAGCATGTAAAGAATAAAGTTCCTGAATCAAGAATTGTAGAGATTGTTAAAGAAGCGGTGGAGATTGAAAAAGAGTTTGTTTCAGAATCACTACCAGTATCACTTATTGGAATGAACGCTGATTTGATGTGTGAATATATTGAGTTTGTTGCTGATCACTTACTGACTTCGTTGAAGTGTAAGAAAGTTTACAAAACAAAAAATCCATTTGATTTCATGGACATGATTTCAATTCAAGGAAAGACAAACTTCTTCGAGAAGCGAGTTGCAGAATATCAAAAGACAGGAGTAGCAGGATCATCTTCTAATGACGATAATCACGCATTTAGCACAGACGCTGATTTCTAATCGTGTACGCATTAGGTTGAAGTTCCTGTTGTGTAGTAGCAACAAAAGACTGGTGGTTCGCGTTTAATAATTGTAGTTAAAATAGTATGCATGTAATAAGAAGGAACGGTAAGAGAGAAAAAGTAAACTTTAACAAGACGGCACTACGTCTTGAGAAACTTTCGTATTGACTTGATACCAAGTACGTAGATGTAATGGATGTTGCCAAAAAGACACTTGCAGGTATTTATGATGGTGTACAAACAACAGAACTGGACAATCTTTCAGCTGAAATTTCAGCATCAATGTCTACAAAACACCCAGATTACTCAATCCTGGCATCACGAATCGCCGTTTCTAACATTCATAAGAATGTAGAAAAGTCATTCTCAAAAAATATTGAACTACTATATAAGTACAAAGATCCAAAAACAGGTGAAAAGGCACCTCTTATTGCGAAAGATGTCTACAGCATCGTCATGAAGCATGCTGATGATCTTGACGCCGCAATCTTACATGACCGCGATTTTAAATATGATTACTTTGGAATTAAAACGTTAGAGCGAGCATACCTTTTGCGTCGAGATGGAAAGATCTCAGAAACTCCGCAACAGATGATTATGCGTGTTGCTGTTGGTATTCACAAGAAAGATATTGAGTCCGCGATTGAGACATATGAACTTATGTCTAAAAAGTACTTTACTCACGCTACACCGACACTATTTAATGCAGGAACACCCTCACCCCAACTCTCTTCGTGTTTCTTGCTTGCGATGCAGGACGACTCAATTGCAGGTATTTACAATACACTTGGACAAACAGCACGAATTTCTCAGTACGCCGGGGGGATCGGAATCTCTATTCACAATGTACGAGCAAAAGGTTCATACATTAAAGGAACAGGAGGTCGGTCAAACGGGATTGTGCCAATGCTTAAAAACTTTAACGAAACAGCACGGTATGTTGATCAAGGAGGAGGTAAACGAAAAGGGTCTTTCGCGATTTACCTTGAGACATGGCACGCCGATATGTTTGATTTCTTGGAGTTAAAAAAGAACCATGGTAAAGAAGAGAATAGAGCGCGAGACTTATTCTACGCACTATGGGTTTCAGACTTGTTTATGAAGCGAGTACAAGGAAACGAAGTGTGGTCTTTGATGGATCCAAATGTTTCGAAAGGACTCTATGATGTGCACGGAGAAGAGTTTGAGAAACTATATTTAAAATACGAAGCAGAAGGAAAGTTTGTAAAACAAATTCCAGCACAAGAGTTGTGGTTTAAGATTGTAGAATCTCAAATTGAAACAGGGACGCCATACATGTTGTACAAAGATGCATGTAATACAAAATCAAACCAACAAAATCTCGGTACTATCCGAAGCTCTAACCTATGTGCAGAAATTTTAGAGTACACGTCACCAAAAGAAGTTGCTGTTTGTAACCTTGCATCAATTGCACTTAATCGGTTTATTACAGAAGAAGGAGAGTATGACTTTGATGAACTTGGCCGGGTAGTTACAGTGATTGTTAAAAATATTGATAAGGTTATTGATGTCAACTTTTATCCAGTTAAAGAGGCTGAGTACTCAAACATGAAGCACCGGCCTATGGGTATTGGGGTTCAAGGACTTGCAGATACATTTGCAAAAATGAAACTACCGTTTGCATCAGCAGAGGCTAAGAAGTTAAACAGGGACATATTCGAGACCATGTACTACTACGCAGTTAAGGCTTCTTCTGAACTAGCTAAAAAGAATGGTCCATACAAATCATACAAAGGATCACCGATGTCTAAAGGAAAGTTCCAGTTTGATATGTGGGGGGTAACACCTTCTGATAGATATGATTGGGATGAATTGCGAGCGACTGTTAAAAAACAAGGAGTGAGAAATTCACTACTGCTTGCGCTGATGCCAACTGCATCAACATCACAAATTCTGGGGAACAATGAATCATTTGAACCATATACATCAAACATCTATACTAGGCGGGTGCTCTCAGGAGAGTTCATCGTTGTTAACAAGCATCTATTACGAGACTTGATTGATCTTGGAATTTGGAATGATGACATGAAGAATGACCTTATTGTAGCAAATGGATCAGTGCAAAACATTGAAGGCATTCCAGCCGAGGTGAAAGAGCTTTACAAGACTGTATGGGAGATTTCACAAAAAGATATCATTGATATGGCAGCAGATCGTGGCGCATTTGTTTGTCAGACACAATCTATGAATATTCATATGGAGAACGCTACACCAGCCAAGGTGACTTCTATGCACTTTTATGGATGGGAAGCAGGTCTTAAAACAGGAATGTATTACTTCCGTACCAAGGCGGCTCGTGATGCGATTAAGTTTACGGTTAAAGAGAAGGAGAAAAAATAAAACTAGCTTAAATCCAAAACAGCCCGAACTAATGCTTGGGCTGTTTTGTTATAATGTACTTATGTTAACAATCATTACACCAGCAATTGACATATTGATCTTTGCACTTATTATGTACGGGATTGCCTATTGGGTTTATATTAGGCTGTACAAGAAGGATTTTGCAGGAGTTGTCTCAGCAGATTTTAAGGTTTCATTATTTTTGCTCATTCTTGTAATTGCGTATTATGCAAATACAGGTACACAGGTACATATTATGGGATTTTCTATGCACTGGCTTCCGTATTACTTAATCTTGTCGGGATTAGTTGAAATTATATATTTTGTTTTATACAAAAAAGCAACAGGAATTACTTGGAAACAAATAGGTGGACAGAAATAAAACAAAGCACCCGTACGGGTGCTTTGTTTTGTTTGGGCCGAATGATGAGTGAAGTTTGGACTTTATACCTAAAAACTGGGTAATAAAAAAGCACCCATTTACGGTATGGGTGCCAGAAACCGAACTTCTTAAAAAAAGAAGTGAATGATAGGTGCCAGTAAGGCGTCGCCGATAAAGCCCATAAGCTTAAACATTACGCCCACCACAATTGGAACAAGAACTGCCCCTGCAATTTTCCCAGGTATACTGGTTACGGGCTGGTCATTAACTTTGAGATAGCCCGCAAAGCAGGCTACTGCCATAATTACCCATAAAATACACCCGACAATTAGCATAAGATTTTCCATTTTATTTGCTCCCTTTCTAAAGAACTATTTTCTAAAGTTGTGGAGTTAGAAAATTCTCCATTGAGAACAATTATACTTATAATTTGAATTATGTCAATACCTGTCGTGTAAATTTGTTTATTAGAAAAACACCCGAAGGTGCTTTTCTCGCTGGGCGGCCAGAGGGAATCGAACCCTCATTGCCGGTACCACAAACCGGAGTAATAGCCGTTATACCATGGTCGCCATATTGTCTCTGTGGTTTCCGAACTCGCGTATTCTCGCATATTTATCAAGAAAAATCGAGCCTTGTGGGTAGTTGATGAAATCTAGAGTTAACTATACAATATGCTCGTAAATCGCTCAGGTGATGGAATTGGTAGACATGCTAGCTTGAGGGGCTAGTGGCCGTT
>CALGNJ010000003.1 GCA_937958705.1 Minisyncoccota bacterium
AGACCAACTGGTTTCTTGTTTGCTTCTTCTGGTGACCATTCAAGTCGCGTTTTTTCATCTGAACCAAGTGCTTCAATGGGACACGCGTACAGATCTTCTTTTGGTAAATTCATATACCTTAAATTATAAACAAAAAACCCACCTTATACAAAGCGGGTTCTGTTTTGGTAATTTTAACAATTACTTACTAAAAGAGAACGCAATCACGTTTACGATAGCAAATACGAATCCTGCGATACATACTTGCTCGTTGCCAGATATTCCGGCGATGAATCCGGCGCTAGCTGTTGCTATGAAGCCGCCAATAAACGCTGACTCTCTTTTGTTAAATTTTAAGGCACAAAGCATATTATTTCCAATCTATTTTGCTATTTGTTATGTATACTCTACACTATAATCTATTACTTGTCAAGTAAATAATATACCTACTAAAATTGGGAGTATTTAGTACAATATATGCATGGATATATCAGCGCTTATCTCTTTGGACTCGGTTGTCTTTAAGCTAGTCATTGCACTATTTTTAGGTCTTTTTATTGGACTTCGTCGAGAGATGGATATTCAAAAAGAAGGGTCAGAATCATTTGTTGGATTCCGAACATTGCCACTTATTGTGATGTTGGGCGCTATTTCTACTATGGTTCCACAAATACCATTACTCCCAGCTATTTGTTTGTTGGGGGTTCTGGTCTTTCTCTCCATTGCGTATTACAACGGAGTTTTTAAACTTCAGCTTATAGGGCTTACTTCCGAGTTTGCAACACTCATTATGTTCTTGGTAGGAGTGTTTGTAGGGAACGGGGAATACATCGTCGCGATACTGCTCACCGTGGCGATCGGACTACTTACAGGATTTAAGAACCAGTTGCATAACTTTGCAAAGAATATTTCACCACAAGAGTGGGGAGGAGCATTACAACTGCTTATCCTCTCTGCAGTGGTCTTACCGTTCTTGCCTCAGGAACCCGTTGATCCGTGGGGAGTCCTTGTGCCATTTGATATTTGGCTGCTGGTAATTTTTATCTCAGCAATTGGTTTTATTGGATACTTTTTAAATAAATATATTGATTCTAAAAAAGGTTTACTAGCAACTTCATTCCTGGGGGCACTCGTTTCGAGTACTGCGGTCACGACAGCCCTTGCCATACAAGCAAAACAAAAAAAGGATATACCAAAAAATCTTTTTATTGTTGCACTGCTTGTTGCCGTGGCAACCATGCTTGTCAGAACGATTGTGACTATTCTGCTTATTGCACCAGTTGAGCTCAAGATCGTTAGTCTTGTTCCAGTTGCTATGCTTGTGACTGCCGTGCTGTTGCTTATTTGGTTTGGTAAGAAAAAGGGACACGAAGGATCTGTAGAAATAAGTCCTGATCTAGAAAGTCCTTTTGAGCTACTGCCTGCTATCAAGTTTGGACTATTGTTTGTTTTTATTCTCCTGGCAGTTGCATTTGGTAAGAAATATCTAGGAGACTATGGAGTCTTGATAACCGCATTCCTCTCTGGGTTTGTTGATGTCGATGCAACTATACTTTCTTCGCTCCAAACATTTAAAGCATCAGGTATCACGAGGACTGTTGCCGCTCAAGCAATGACTATTGCTATACTAATTAACACCTTGGTTAAAGTGGGATACGTATGGATACTTTCTAGAAGAGATGTTGCTGTTACAAACACCGTGACCATTAGTATCATTGGATTTGTTGGTGCCGTAACGTTCTTGTTTATTTAGATTTTGTAACAAGAAAGATCCCGCAAGTGGCCTTTTATTATTCTGAGGAAGTGTAAATATCACAAGAACCTGGTCTAAATAATAATGCCTCCCAGTGGGAGGCATTATAGTGAAACAGGCTCTACTCTTCAAAGCTTCTAACTTCTTGGATGGTTAGGTATTTTAGAGAGAATGAGAGCTGGTAGAGTTCGTTTCGGTATTTTTCTTTTATTTTCAGAACGAGTTTTTTATATGCTGCGACAATGGTTGGGTCAGTCGGTAGGTTCAGGACACAAATGATAATAGTATTTGCTTGCGTGAACTTTACATAACTAAACATTCCTCCTACAAGGTTACCAGGCTTATCAATGATCTTGATAACACCCGCTTTGACATCATTATAAATATTTAATGGTTTGTCTGGTGGTTTATCTGCAAAATCGAATGAGCTAATTACACTTATTACTACTCTGTTGCAGTCTTGTTCTCGAATGGGTCTACCTGCCTGTATATCGCTTAGCAAGTAGAAGAACGCTAAGTCATCGTGCTCAAGCTTTTTATTTACCATATCAGTAATATTAGTGACGCTCATGACTGTCTCCTTGAAATAATTTAAACGGAAAGTGCTCATAACATATAGTACGCATTCTGCCTTAGAAAATCAATTACATAAACATAGATTTAAGATGTATGGTAATAAAAAATAGTTTGTTGTGTGGTAATAATACACATATTTTAATTTACCTAAGAATATGAATTTGAGGAGGGGATAAGCTATATTCCTACACCTTTTGGCGCAAAGTAAGTACCACAAGAATGTAGTCTAAATATAAAAGAACCCGCAAGAAGATGCGGGTTCAGATTTATGAAAAAAGAGGGCTTAGTCGGATAATACTGGGTCTAACCAACCTTTGCGTTTGGTAGAGTCATAATATCCCTTGAAGAGGGCAGTCGGACTTCTCAGAGCATTTTTTGAGTCCTGCAAAGTGATAATCCAACGCTCACCATCGGTGCCCGCTACCTCAATTGCTCGTACATAGAATATGAATTCTTGTGATACGATGCGAAATTTTTTATCCATCGTTTTTGGGAAAGCATCTTTGAATTCCGACATTGTGAAACGAACTTCACGTTTTTCACAATATAAACGTGCGGCATCAAAGATTTCCTCACGAGAAGGGCCTGCTTTTATTTCAAATTTATGTTTTGTCATAACGACATCCTTTTACAAATTTCTTTAGGCGAAGAAAGAAATAAACTCCGTTACTCGATAGAGTCACCAACACATAACGCATTGGAATTAGAAATATTATACTAATAATATAGTCTAATGTCAAATTAGTGGAGAAGGGGGGAGTTGAACCCCCGTCCAAAACAGTTCGAAAGATTGACTCTACAATGATAGAGTACTTTTTGAAGACATAGGTCTCCATCTTATTATCTTAGATATAAAGTAATCCAAACTCTAAGACAACCAGCCACGTTTGTTTCATTCTGTATAAGTGGCCAATACAGAACTAGCTAAGAAATATAACAGCTAAACAGACGCCTTAGCATCAATCTGAGTAGCCGCCTACATCGGGGAGACAAACGTCTCAACCCTTAAGAACTAAGCAAATGCAGGAGCTCGCATACCGAAGTATGGAGATGTAATTTTAGCGTTTGCACGTAAAATGGTCCCGGTTTTTTACGAAACCCGGAAAAGTCGCATTGCACAAAATTCGAAAACTGAATTGTCAAAGCCCGGCATCCCCATGTGGAACAGATGAAGTATACGTATTTTACACAGGTAGTTCAAGTACGTACAGAGCGGGGGAACTAGGAGTAAAAGATTCAGGGAAGGTATCTGGTGACACGTTTAATCTCTGGTCTACAATATTAAATTCTTCATCAAGCCATAGAATATCAATAGTAAATTGCATGTCTTTCATCCAGATTCCGTATGTATCAGGTTCTGGGAAGATAAAGAGCATGCCGTCAATTCCTTTGGGCAGTTCTGTTCTGTTTGAAAGACCAAGAATTCTTTGCTCTTCGTTTTGAGATACCAATACTGTATAGGATTGTTCACCTACGGTAATGTCTCGAGTTTCATATGTCAGAGTATCTTCAGTGATTTCTGTAGTTGGTGTGTCTAACGTAGTGTTCTTTGGATTATTTGGATTCACTGCAGAGAGAAAGACCGAAACGAGTAGTGCACTAATAATCCCAGCAATAAGCCAGTATTCAGTTTTTTTAGATCCAAGTATTTTTTTTGTTTCCATAATAATTATCTAATTCTGATTTTATTATCTCGCTCCGCATCTCTTTTTTGTGCTTTTTCCTTAAGGTCTTGTCGCTTGTCGAACTTTTTCTTTCCGCGTGCAAGAGCAAATTGTAGTTTTATAAAGTTCCCCTCTAGTCCAACAGCAATAGGGATAAGAGTTGTTCCTTTATTATTCATCTCTCTTTGTATACGAACAAGTTCTCTTTTCTTAAGGAGTATCTTTTTGGGATGTTCCGGGTCGTATCCACCACCGGTATTTTTAATTTGATAGGGAGGGATGAACATGTTTTTAATAAAGAGCTCTCCTCGATCAGCTTTGGTCTGTAGGAGTGCGACAAAAGAACCCTGAAGACTTCCTTGGCTTTTTCTCAAAGATTTTACTTCTCCTCCCGACAGTACCATGCCGCCAGTAAATTTCTCAAGTATTTCAAAATTTCTATATGCATCTTTATTTTTAACAAGAACTTTCATGATTTGTCATTAGTGGTGTTTGCATTATATCAGCATTTTTTCTTCATAAGCGTACTATCAAAAAAGGTCCTGTGATATAATCGTGATTCAACTATATAACTAAAATTTTATGGCGGGGAAACCAAAACAATCAAATAAAAAGAAAGGAGGGAAGAAAAAAATGGGTCCAGAAGATGTGAAAAAACAAATATTTTCTCAGATTCTTTCTGTACTCCTTGTGTTTGCAATTATCATTGCGCTGTTTTCAATTAATGGAGATTCTAAAGAAGACGAAAAAGTCTCTCTTTCTGAGCTCGCTGTTGCTGTATCAACTGATCTTGTCTCAAACATTGAGGTAGATAGAAGCAAGCTCTCTATTACGTATACAGATGGTACTGAAAAGACTGCCAAAAAAGAGCTTGAGGCTTCTCTAACAGAATCACTTACAAACTACGGAGTAACACAAGAACAACTACAAGCTGTAGATATTAAACTTGTGGACCCTTCAGGATTTGTATATTTCCTTGAGCGCTTCATGCCATTCCTATTCCCGCTAGTACTGCTAGGACTCATTTTCTATTTCTTCTTTAGAACCACCAAAGGCTCTGGAGGAGGAGGTGCAATGCAAGCATTCTCGTTTGGTCAATCACGAGCAAAATACATTGATCCGAAAGATCCGAAGAATAGGATTACATTTAAAGATGTGGCCGGGGCGAAAGAAGCAAAAGAAGAGTTGTTAGAGATTGTTGATTTCCTTAAAAACCCAAAGAAATTTCATGCAATCGGCGCTGAAATTCCCAAAGGTGTACTAATGATGGGGCCACCAGGTACAGGTAAGACTCTTCTTGCCAGGGCTGTTGCTGGAGAAGCTGGAGTTCCGTTTTTCTCAGTATCAGGTTCAGAATTTGTAGAGATGTTTGTCGGTGTAGGGGCCTCACGAGTACGAGACCTGTTTAAAAACGCTAAAAAGGAGTCACCAGCAATTATCTTTATCGATGAGATAGATGCTATCGGGCGGACTCGAGGTGGAGGAACAGGTGGAGGAAACGATGAGCGAGAACAAACACTTAACCAAATTTTGGTGGAGATGGATGGGTTTGATAAGACAGAACAAGTAATTGTAATGGCGGCAACTAACCGCCCAGAGATTCTTGATCCTGCACTACTGCGTCCAGGACGATTTGACCGTCGGGTTACCATCGATCTTCCAGATGTACACGACCGTGAAGCTATTTTGAACATTCATGCACGAAAGAAGCCGTTGTCAGAAGAAGTTGATCTCGAGGTAGTTGCAAAAAGAACTCCAGGGTTCTCAGGTGCGGATTTATATTCTCTTATGAACGAGTCAGCTATTTTGGCTGCGCGTGAAGACAGAAAGAAAGTTTCTCAATACGATATGATCCGGTCAATTGAAAAGGTGATGCTTGGCCCAGAGAGAAAATCACACATCATGAATGAAACAGAGAAGAAGATTACGGCGTATCACGAAGTTGGACATGCATTGATGGGATCAGTCCTGGAGCATGCAAATCCAATCCATAAAGTGACTGTGGTTGCGCGCGGACGAGCAGCAGGGTACACACTATCTATTCCAGATGAAGATAGAAAGATGAGAACCAAGAATGATTTCTTGGCAGACATCGCAATGGCGCTTGGTGGGTACGTTACAGAACAAATGATTTTCGGAGATGTTTCAACAGGTCCTTCAAATGACTTGCAAGTTGCAACACGGATGGCTCGGTCTATGGTTACACGGTACGGTATGTCTCCAAAAGTGGGGGTATTAGCTGTAGAGGGTCAAGCCGCAGTTACTGGTGGGGGAATGGATGGAGTACCACTATCAGGAGAGATGCAAAAAAACATTGACTCTGAGGTAAAACGAATTATGGATGAAGCGTACAAACTGACAGAGAAGACGCTCAAGAAATACGAAGCTGCACTGCATGGTATTTCCCATAAACTATTAGAAGAGGAAACTCTTGAACGTGAAGAGTACGAAGCACAGTTAAAGGAGTATGGTGTACCACTCAAAAATAGAGCAATGCAAGAACCAAAAGGATATGCAGAGCTTTCAAAAAAGACCACGGTAAAGAAAACCAAGAAGTCAGTAAGTAAGAAATAATGAATTGGTTTTTAGGTATTTTAGGAGCAGTAATTCTTTTCACTCTTTTTGCTCTTGTGAAGAATTATATTCCGCATGATTTTTCTAAAACGACGTATCAACGCGTTGTTTTTATACCAGGTATAAAAACTCCAGAATGGGCTGTGAAAGGGTGGGAAGTGTACCTGAGACATCACTTTAAAGGCAAAGAACTTGTTGTTATACGAGACAGGTATCATTACAAGAATGAGGCTGATATGTTGCGGATGAAGTCTAAAGTTATGGATATAATCAAAGATGGTACGTCAACGGCTCTTATTACTCATTCATATGGTGGGATAGTGGCGGTCGCTAGTATACAAGCAGATAAGACCGGAGAGACGAATATTGAGAGAGTTGTTGCTCTTGCTCCAGCGTTTGATAAAGATTTTCGAGATCTTTTTGTCTCCCAAGAGCAGATTGGATATACAAGAGAAAAGATAGAGGTACCAATGGTAACCCTGTGCGGGGCATTTGATACGGTGGTACCCTGTAAGTCAACACTATTTCCGGGAGCAAGAGAGGGAAAAAAGATTTGGGTTGAACACATGGGGTTTTTACTACCTCAAATATTTGGTGGAGCGAAAGTCTTAGAAGAGATGAGATAAAAAGCGGCGTATGCGCCGCTTTTTTAATTTATCTTTTCTCTGCTTCTTCTCGTTCAATAAACGAGCGGATCTTTCTTCTCGCCTCGTTTGTCTTTACAAAGTCGAGCCATTTTACAGTTGGCCTTCCTTGTTTGCTTGTGAGTACTTCAATAATATCTCCATTCTTTAATTCTGAATCAAGAGAAACCATTTTTTCATTTACTTTTACTCCTGACATTTTGTTTCCAACCTCAGAGTGAACTTGAAATGCAAAATCAACGGGGGTCGCACCTTCAGGTAGTACAATCACTTCACCGAGGGGTGTAAAGACAAAAATTTGGTGACCAAAGAAGTCGTCTTTAAGTTCTGTTTGAAATGAGTCTGATTCGGGATTGTCAGAATGGTCGGCAAGTGAGTCAATCCATCCAGGTGCAACTTCTTTAGGGTCTTTGAGTGGTTTATTTCCAGCTGGTGTGCTTCCAAACCGTCCCATAAGACGCACCGCCCATGAGTCAACGTTCTGGTCTCCTCCTTCACGTTTTTTATATCCAAGATGAGATGCAGCTCCCAGCTCAGCATCAAGATGCATCGCTTCTGTCCGAATCTGCAACTCGACAAGTCCACCGTCTCCGGTAAATACCGTTGTGTGAATTGAACGGTATCCGTTTGGTTTTGGTACCGCAATGTAGTCTTTAATACGACCTACCATGGGACGATAGTTTTGATGTACGATACCAAGTACTGAGTAACAGTCTGCGACTGTAGGCACAATGATTCGAAGAGCGGCAATATCATAAATTTTATCTGCGTCACCTTTCTTTCGTTCGAGTTTTCTGTAAAAAGAATACGTACCTTTGATTCTGTTTGTGGTTCTGAACTTGCGCATACCATTTGCAGCAAGCTTCTTTGAAATAGACCGATCCATTCTTTCTAGTTTTGAGAGTGTTTGCTTGGATCGTTCTTTAAGTATTTCACGAACTTTTTTATATTCCTCCGGGTAGACATACGGGAACGATAAATCTTCGAGTTGCTTCGAGAGAGTTGTAATACCAAGTCGGTAGGCGAGAGGCGCATAGATTTCTAGAGTCTCAGTTGCGATTCGTTCTCGCTTGTCTTCACGGACATGCTCTAGGGTGCTCATGTTATGGAGCCTGTCTGCAAACTTAATAATAAGTACACGTACATCGCGCGAGGTTGCTACAAAAAGCTTCCGCAAGGACTCATTATGTCGTCTCATCCCTTGATACCGAACTCGTCCAAGTTTAGTAACTCCATCCACCAAGAAAAGAATTTCTTCACCAAATTCATAAAGTAGTTGCTCTTCTGTTGCTACACCGTCTTCGATAGAGTCATGGAGGATACCAGCTGCGATCACTTTAGCATCCATACCAAGGTCAGCCAGGTTCTTTGCTGTTGCAACAAGATGAATAAAGTATGGCTCACCTGATTTACGCAGTTGTCCTTCGTGTGCTTCTTGGGCAAAGAAGTATGCATCCCTAATAAGGTTTTTTGCTTTCTGATCAAACCCAGACGTCCGGTCGTAAATCTCCTGAAGTCCATCAGGAATTTTTTTGGCTTGCCTTTTTTTTACTTTTTGCGCTTCTTTGTATGCGAGTTCTTCTACTTCTTTCATATACAAGTAGTATACCGTTTCGCTGAGTAAAGTTCTATCTTCTTCGTACATTTGTTACAATGACATGACTATACAACCACTATGACTTTTATTGATGTAACCAGACCAGGGACTAAACAAAAATCCGGAAATCTTCATATTATTTCAAAAACTATTCGTGAGATAGAGGACATCTTCATGCGACTAGGATTTGAGGTTGCTGAGGGTCCAGAAGTTGAAGATGAGTGGCATAACTTTGATGCACTTAATGTCCCAAAGAATCACCCAGCACGAGATATGCAAGATACCTTTTGGATTAAAGGAGTAGACAAGACTGTCCTGCGAACACACACCTCAGGAGTTCAAAATCGAGCCATGATGGCAAAGAAAAATCCACCGATTAGAGTCATTGCTCCCGGTCGTGTGTTTAGAAATGAAAATACTGATGCAACACATGAGGCACAATTTCATCAATGTGAAGGATTAATGGTGGGCGAGAGTATTTCAATGGCAAACCTAAAAGGAATTCTTCTTGAATTTCTAAAGAATTTTTTTGATAATGATGAAGTGAACCTACGGCTACGGCCTGGGTATTTCCCATTTGTTGAGCCTGGAATGGAGGTGGACGTGACATGTACTACATGTGGAGGTAACGACGCTGTGTGTAATGTGTGTAAAGGGTCGGGATGGATTGAGGTGCTTGGTGCAGGAATGGTGCATCCGCATGTGCTGGCCTCAGCGGGGATTGATTCGAAAAAATACCAAGGGTTTGCTTTTGGTATGGGAATTGAGCGACTCATCATGTTGCGGTATGGTGTGGATGATATTCGTGATTTTTATGATGGAGACATTCCGTTTATCAAGCAGTTTTAATCTTGGGTGCTAACTATATATTATGAATTTTTCTTACAATTGGCTACAGGATCACTTTGACACAACACTACCAACACCAAACGAACTTGGTGTGTCTGTTGGACTACACTCATTTGAGCTAGAAGGGACAGAAGAAGCTCCTCACGGAGACACATTGATTGACTGGGATGTACTACCAAACCGTTCATCTGACGCACTGTGTTATCAAGGAGTAGCACGTGAAATTGGTGCAGTATTAGATATTCCATACAAACAATGGAGCTTTGCTGGTGTGGCAGATGCCACGTTTGATGACTCTTTTAAGACATCAGATTTTATTACACTGTCCGTTGATGATTTAGGTTTGGTGAAACGCGCAACTAAACGGCTCGCCCTGGATGTACAGGTTGGGCCATCACCAACATGGCTTGTAGAGCGTCTTGAGGCCATTGGTCAAAAGTCTATTAATAATGTGGTGGATATTACCAACTATGTGATGTGGGAGACAGGACAGCCTGTTCATGCATTTGATTTTGACAAGCTAGCAGGAGAGCAAAACACAAAACAAGTAGATATTCGCCTCGCAACATCTGATGAGCTAGTGACTGATCTGACAGGCGCAGAGCATGTACTCACTTCAGATATGTTAGTTATTGCTGATTCTGAAAAAGCGCTTGATATTGCAGGGGTAAAGGGAGGTCTTGGATCAGGAGTAGACGAGAACACAACACGAGTCATGCTTTCGGCTTGCAGTTTTGATTTTCAAAACATTCGCAACACAGCAAGAAGACTCAAGTTACATACAGATGCCTCAAAGCGATTTGAAAATGAAGTACCACTTAACAAGATTGATCACGCGATGCAGCAGTTTGCATATCTTATGCAGGAGCTAGCCGGCGCACGCGTGTCGAGTGAAATTGTAGACACGAATCCGGGGCTACCAGAACAAAAACCAATCAACGTATCTGTTTCAACAACAAATAGAATTCTTGGACTTGAGCTTGCTCGAGACGAGATTGTAAACAAGCTTGAGCGAATTGGATGTATTGTTTCTGAGGGAGAAGAGGAGTTTACTGTGACTCCACCATTTGAACGTCTGGATATGACATTTGCAGGTGATGCAATTGAGGAGATTGGTCGACTCTATGGATATGAAAATCTTGACGCGGTATTACCATCAGAAGGATTTGTGCTACCTCAGATAAGCTTGTTACAAAAAGGAATGAGAGCTGCTTCGGACAGACTGGTTGCTTTAGGGTTTTATGAAGCCAAGACAAGGACGCTTGGTGCATCTGGGACTGTTGAACTACTCAATCCACTTACCAAAAAGGCTGGACTGTTGAGAGATCATCTCGTGGGTGATTTGCTTGCAAAAGCAGATAAGAATTTGATGCATTCAGATGAGCCAAGGTTGTTTGAAATTGGGAAAATTTTTACAGGAATTACCGATGGTGTTATTGATGAGCAATGGAATTTTGCTGGAGTTATTGGTAAGAGAAAAATTAAAGAAAAAAATAAACAAGACCATTTTTTACAAACAAAGGGAGTTGTTGAGTCTGTTTGTGAAGCAATGGGGATTATTGATCTTGTGTTTCGCGCAGATACAACTCATGACTCTGTGGCGAAAGTTATGTTAGGTGAAGTAGAGATTGGTTGTATTGGGGTAAATTGGTGGGAGCTGAACTTTTCAAACATGATCAAATCAGTAAACCATACTGTTTCATATAATAAACCATCAAGATTCCCAAAAATCGATAGGGATGTTGCAGTGTTTGTACCAGTAGAGAAAACAGTGAAAGAAGTACATAATCTGATCAGCAATCTACTTCCTGATGAGACACAATCATGCGAACTGTTTGATGTCTTTGAGAAAGAAGATAAAAAATCATTTGCATTCCGAATGGTGTTTCAATCAGACACAGAAACT
Source organism: Minisyncoccota bacterium (assembly GCA_937958705.1). GTDB lineage: Bacteria > Patescibacteriota > Minisyncoccia > Phycocordibacterales > JAHDEI01. Next base: position 11,543 of record CALGNJ010000003.1, read on the forward strand.
CTTTCAGATGAATGGGCAAACAACGTAATGAATCCAATATATAAAGCACTTGAGAAGGAGGGGTACGAGATTAGATAAAAACAAAGCGACGGAAACGTCGCTTTGTTTTTAGCTTTTGTTTGTTATGATTGCACATAATTAATCACTAACAAATTTATATGATTGAAAGAAGCTTAATTATCTTAAAACCAGATGCAGTACAACGATCACTTATCGGTGAGATTATTGCTCGTTTTGAACGAAAAGGGCTAAAAGTAACAGGTCTTAAACTAGCTGTTGCAACAGAAGAGCAGGTGTTTGCACACTATAATAAAGATGATGCATGGTTCTTGAAAAAAGGACAAGGGGTTGTCAAAGACAGGGAGTCAGCAGGTCTACCAATCGAAAAAGAAGCAATTGAGTACGGACGAGATATTATTGGTGGCATTGCGAAGTATATTACAGCTGGTCCTGTGGTAATGATGGTGGTTGAGGGACACAAGGCTACAGCAGTTGTAACTAAATTAGTTGGGGAAACAGAACCTGCAGAAGCAGAAGTGGGAACAATTCGTGGAGACTACACCATTGATTCATACTCGTTATCAGCAATTGATGACAGGGCGGTACGAAACTTAGTCCACTGTTCAGAAGATAAAGAAGAAGGGGAACGAGAAACAGCTATCTGGTTTAACGAAGATGAGCTGATGAAATACTCAATCATTCAAGAGAAAATCATGTACGACGTGAACCTTGATGGGATTATGGAATAGAGATTAAGATTCTTTAATTAAACAAAGCGGCGCATGCGCCGCTTTTGTTATACTTATTTTATGAAGACACTTAAATTTAAACCACATCTATGTCAACAGATTTTGAACGGAAAGAAGACAGCGACATGGAGATTATTTGATGACAAAGATTTACAAGAGGGTGATGAGATAAATTTTGTAAACAAAGACACTCTCGAGTCTTTTGGCGAAGGTCATATTAAGACCCTTCGAATCAAGAGTCTGGGAACATTAGTTGAATCTGATTGGGAAGGGCATGAACGATTTGAATCAGAAGAGGAGATGTATGATACATACAGGACATACTATGGAGATACAGTCGGTCCAGGCTCAGAATTAAAGATCATAGAGTTCTACTTTGAGGCGTGTTAATTATTCACATGTTGGTAAGTAGGTGAGGTGCTATACTGTAAAGGTGGGTCGTGAATAAGAAGTAACTAGCTATTTATACCTAGGGGAGTTGGAAGTTCGGGCAAACCGTGGTTTGTCCCTCAGACACCCACGTTACACAACACTAGGGTACTTCTTACTTCGGCCCATACCTAAAAAGATGATGCGTACGCATCATCTTTTTAGGTATGTAAGACTGAGTATGAATACAATGGACCACAGCCCGATCAGGATATTTGGTATCTGTGATACGATTATCTTATGAATAAGTTGTTTGGTTTTGTTAGTAAATTTTTTGACAGGCGGATTTATGTGTTCGGATTTTTGTTTGCACTACTCCTTGGTTTTGATTTACTTGCAATTAAATACTCTCTGTACTTTCACTATAGATGGGTAGATATTCCGGTACACTTTTTGGGGGGATTCTTTCTGGGGGCATTATTCTTTTATCTGGTGTTTTCAAACCCACGCACAAAGAAGATGATCAGATTGCCACGTACTACCAAGAATATCTTGTTGGTATCAGTCGGCATGGTGTTTGTGGCAGCAGTAGGGTGGGAGGTTGTTGAGTGGTTGGTAGGGAGGACTTCATGGTCACGAGCATATGTTCCAGACACTACACTTGATTTGATTGCGGGGACGGGTGGAGGATATTTGTTTTATTTATTTTATGGAGCTATTAGGGAGATGATTCGGAATGATCCTGTTTTATAATTAAAAAGAGCGACACCTTTGGTGTCGCTCTTTTTAATTATTTTTACAACCACTGATTATCCTTAAATTGGATGTGATTCGAGGAGGCAAGAAAAAACCTTCCAAAGATGTACGAGGTTGTACTTCGAGGAAGGTTTTTTCGTAGGCGATAATGAAGTACGCCAATTTTAGGATAATCTATTTTTGTAGAGAAAGTGTCATCTTCTGCTTATCAGCATCAAACACATTAATCTTAAATTTGTAAGATGTTCCAAGAGATAGTTCTCCCTTAAGTGCATCTAGGTTTTCAAAGTCTGACACGTGAACAAGTCCCGCAACTCCTTCTTCAACTGAAACAAGTGCTCCGTGTTCGTTGTATCGGATCACTACTGCTTCAACTTCTTGATCTTTCTTGTACTTGCTAGCAACTACTGACCAAGGATTGTCCTTAAGTGATTTGATAGATAGTGAGATCTTTGAAGGTTCAACTTCGATAATCTTCACGTCTACCTCATCTCCTACCTTGTACATCTTCTCTGGATGCTCAACAAGTGACCATGAAATCTCAGAAATGTGCACGAGACCTTCTAAGTTATCTGCAACTCGTACAAATACTCCAAAGTCTACTACCCCTGTAACTGTTCCTGAAACCTTGTCTCCTACATTGTATAGCTCAGTAAGATCTTGTTTAACCCCACCTCCAGAACGCCTGGCCTGTGGTCTTTTTGCTCCGTCGTGTTTTTCAGAGAAAATAAGTTTTTCATCTGCTACATCAACAGTAATGATTTGAACGTCAATTTTCTTTCCAACTAGTTTTTCTAGTTCAAGAAGAATTCGCGCTTTATCACCACCTGATACTTGAGGATAGTTTTCTGGTCCCAATTGTGAAGCAGGTAAGAACCCTCGGATTCCTTGCCATGTGATCATAAGACCACCCTTGTTTGCTTCTTGTACTGGTAGAGAAAGAACAGTTCCGTCTTTCATAAAGTCAGCAGCTTCTTTCCAGATAGTTGCTTTACGTGCTTCTTTTAGAGAAAGCTCGATGTATCCTTCTTCACCTTCAAGTTCTACTACTTGTGCAGTAATAGTATCTCCTACGTTGATGTTTTTAATAATGTCTTTGATCGTAAGGAACTCACGCCCAAAGATAATCCCAGTTCCAAAAGGAGATAGGTCGATGTACATTGAATTTCGGTCAATATCAAGAACCACACCTTCGGCGTTGTCACCAACTTCAAAAGGTACTTCCACTCCTTGGAAGATTGTATCCATGTTACTCATAAAATGATTTAGATAGTTGGAATATAAAGCTTCTACTTCTCATTACTCTAAGCCATAATCGCGAAGTAGTGTTAGCTCTATATACACTTTGTTAATAAAGGTCTATACCTGTATATCCTACGCTCGCTCGGTCTAAATAAATTTGCGATGCTCAACTTATCAAGACACTCACTCACTTGAATATAATGATCTTTACACGTGTGTGTAATATCACGAAAGAGTATAGCAAATTGATGTGTAATTGCTAGGTGTGATTTTGCATGGAATATTTCATTGTACTCACCTAAGGATTCAGGCAGAAGAGAAAGATAAAGACAGAACTGAGTTGATTTGAGTTAGACTTATTCACGTCTAGTATTTGACGTGAATATATATAAAGCGTATAAATTAAAAAGGAGGTTGTGATGATAAAATTCTTATATACATCTTTTTTGTTAGTTATCTGTACTGTAGTCCTTGTGATGAGTCTTATTGGCCTTCTCTGTTGGCTCGCAAGTGATGAAAGACCCATAGTAACAAAGTAGGTTCCCCAAGAGGGCCTTTAAAAAGGCGGCCACAAGGCCGCCTTTTTGTTAAGTACAATAAGTTTGTTTTTTTCTCAGTATCTTATATAGTGTACTCACAGAATTGATCAATAAAAAGAAGGAAAAAAACAATATGATGTTTTTGTTACAATTTTGCCTAACAAATAAGTCGGTATCTAAAGGAGGATAAATTATGTTACACGATTCTGGAAAAGACAATCATCAAGAATACAGAATAGCGATGATCGTTGCGGACCCGTGGAATGAGGAGAAATTTGATTCTATGCCACTCATTCTGACGTTTCCACATGCTGTCTCTTGGTTTATTGCCATGCTTGCATCACTTTTCGGTGTGGTGATTCACTTTTTGTGGGAACTTGTGGTTGAGAAGTTCAAACCGCAAGAAGATGAAGACGCTGCATTTCCACCACAGCTAAAGGCTGGGGCAGTTATAGCCTTGGTTATGTTCTTGATATTTGTTTTTGCCCTCATGTGGTTGTAGAGTTTTGTAGCCAAAACCCTATGTAATAAATTTTTTTAAAGCGGTCTTGTTAGCAAGACCGCTTTTTATGTTGTATTTCCCCAAAAATGCTCTGTAAAAGGCCTCTTTGGTGCTATAATGACATCTATATGGTAATACAGAAATTAGACGACTATTTTTTCAAAATCACGTCAGGAGACATCACTATTGGAGTCAATCCAATCTCAAAAGAATCCAAAAAGAAAGAAACAAGATTTGGAGCAGATATTGCTCTGTTGCAAGCGAGGCATCCTGACTTTAACGGAGAAGAGCTTATGCAATCAAAAGGTAAAGACACAGTGGTTTGCAAGGGTCCTGGTGAATTTGAAGTGAAAGACATTTTTATAAAAGGGTACCGAGTTCCTACTAAGTATTCGGATGATATTTCTCATGCAACAATGTTCTCACTGGTGCTTGAAGGAGCAACACTATTTTTCTGCGGTCCAATTTTTGACAAGCAGGTTTCAGAAGAAGCATCAGAAGAGTTGTATCAGGCAAATATTATCTTTATTCCTGTAAATGGAGATAATGTGATGGAGGCAGTTGAAGCTGCGACATTTGCCAAGAAGTTTTCGCCACAATACATTGTTCCACTAACAGGTGAGAAATCTGCAGCAGAGGCATTCTTTTCAAGCTTCGGACAAGAACCAGCATATGAAGATAAATTGACTCTTAAGAAAAAGGATTTTGACATGGAGACAACAAAAGTAATCGCACTTAAGCAAGCATAACCTAACGATATATGGCAAAAAAAGACAATTCAGACAATATGGAAGAAAAATTGATTCCTGGAGAACAAATTCTGCAAGAAGACATTACAGAGCAAATGAAAAAGTCGTATCTCGATTATGCGATGTCTGTGATCACTTCACGTGCACTTCCTGACGTACGTGATGGTCTCAAGCCTGTTCACCGCCGTATTATTTATGCAATGCATGAGGCTGGGCTGACATCATCTGCTAAATTTAGAAAATCTGCAACAGTGGTTGGAGATGTGCTTGGTAAGTATCACCCCCATGGTGACACATCAGTGTATTACTCCATGGTTGGTATGGCTCAAGAATTTACTTCTCGGTACCCACTTGTGTGGGGGCAAGGTAACTTTGGATCTGTTGATGGAGATAATCCAGCTGCGTATCGTTATACGGAGGCAAAAATGCAAAAGATCACCAGCGAACTTCTAGCAGACATTGGAAAGAAAACCGTAGATTTTGCACCCAACTTTGACGGTTCAAAACAAGAACCAACTGTGCTGCCAACTCGAGTTCCATCAGTTCTGTTAAACGGTGGGCTTGGTATCGCGGTAGGTATGGCAACAAACATCCCTCCACACAACTTAACTGAGGTGTGTAATGCAACTATTGCATTAATTGATAATTCATCTTTGACCACTAAAGAACTAATGGATTATGTGAAGGGTCCTGACTTCCCACTGGGAGGAACAATTTTTGACAAGAAAGATATATTAGAGGCATACGAAACAGGAAGGGGGCGAGTTGTAGCGCGTGGAGATACAGAAATCATTGAAGGTGAGAAAGGTTCTACTCAAATTATTATTTCTTCTATTCCATTCCGTGTAAACAAGGCTACTCTTGTTGAAAAAATCGCTACCCTGGTGCGAGATAAAAAGATTGTAGGACTCAAAGACCTACGTGATGAGTCGACGGATGACATCCGAATCGTTATTGAGCTGAAGCGCGGAATTCAAGCTCAGAAAGTTTTAAATACACTGTACAAGAATACGCAGCTCGAAGATAACTTTAACTTCAACATGGTAATGCTTGTTGATGGAGTGCCGCAGCTGATGAACCTTAAGTCAACACTGCTTGAGTTTATTAAACACCGGCAAGAAGTAGTGACTCGGGCTACTGAGTTTGACCTTAAGAAAGCTGAAGATAGAGCTCATATTTTAGAAGGACTTAAAAAAGCGTTGGACCATATTGATGAAATTATTGCGCTTATTAAAAAATCAAAAGATAGAAACGATGCACACGCAAATCTGATGAAGACGTTTAAATTCTCCGAATTACAAGCAGAGGCTATTTTACAGATGCGACTACAAAAACTTGCTGCCCTGGAACGACAAAAGATTGAAGATGAACTCAAAGAGCTTATGAAGCTTATCAAGGAGCTTAAGGCGTTGCTCGCAGATCCAAAGAAGATTCTTGCTGTTATAAAAGAGCAACTTACCGAAATTGTAGAGAAGTACGGGGATGCACGTCGAACAAAAGTAGTTGCGGGAAAGGTCGGAGAGATATCTATTGAAGATTTGATCCCAGAAGAAGAGACAACAATGATTCTGACGGCTGGTGGATACATCAAGCGAACTAACCCAACAGAATTTAAAGCACAAAAACGTGGAGGTGTAGGAGTTGTTGACATGAATACAAAAGACGAAGATGTTGTATCTGAGTTTATTACAACGTCCACACATGCTGATGTCCTATTCTTCTCATCAAAAGGAAAAGTGTACGTTACAAAGATGTATGAGATTCCAGAAGGGCGACGTTCTACTAAAGGTAAGTTTATTTCAAACTTCTTGCCACTTGAAGGTGAAGAAAAGATTACTTCTGTGCTAGCACTCACAAAAGACAAGAAAGCAAGCGTAGACTCGCTGATGATGGTCACCAAAGAGGGGACAATTAAGAAGACAGAAGCTGCAGCATTTGCCGGAATCAGGGCAAATGGACTGATTGCAATAAAACTTAAAGCGGGAGATGAACTTATGGATGCGCGATTTGTGTCTAAGGGTGATGAGGTGATGCTGACAACTCGTAAAGGACAAGCGATTAGATTTAAAGAAGATGACATTCGAGAGATGGGAAGGACTGCTGGAGGTGTGCGTGGAGTTAAAATTGGTAAGGCAGATGATTATGTAATGTCAATGGCTATTATTACGCCAGACATGCATGAGTATGACGTATTTGCGCTAGGGGCAAACGGATATGGTAAACGAACAAAATTGTCTGAATACAAAGTTCAAAACCGAGGTGGTTCAGGAATTAAGACAATGAAGGTCTCAGAGAAGACAGGGGACTTAGTAGGAGCACGAGTGATTACACCAGAGCATACAGAGCTAATAGCTATGTCTCTTAAGTCACAAGTAATCAGGTTGGCTCTCGATGAAGTTTCAGTCTTGGGACGAGATACGCAAGGTGTACGGATTATGAAGTTGAGAGAGGGGGACTCTGTTGCATCCTTCGTTCGTTTCTAAATGAGATTTGAGCGAACTTCTTTGTCGACTACGAAAAAATCACCGTCACCGTACAATCCAGTGCGCCTCGGTGATTTTTTCTTGTCTCCTCGAATTTCATCTCAAATCTCATTTAAAAAAGTTCTCCTTGTATTTCATTTTAAGACTAAAAGCTCATTTCATCTTTGCACTAATGTGGTTAGTAAAAATAATACAAAGAGAACAATATTGGTGTTCTCATAGAAGTATGATTTAATAACACTAAGCTATTGATAGGTTAACTCTTTTTTCAATAAAGGACCTCTGTTGGTGTATTAGGAATGCAGGAACTCATAGGTGTCTGTTACAGACAGCTGAGAAGAGTGAAGCGCCAGCAAGACCCCAAGCTTACCGGGAGTAATTCCTCTCCTGTATTCCTTCAATAATTTTAAGGAGATTGATGTGTCACAGAAGATGACTAAATTCGAACGTCGACTCCTGCGCTTTATGTTTAAACATTTAGGTCCAGTAGTCGTTAAAAAGTACGGTAAAACTGGTAAAGCGTACTACGCATATTCTCCGTTTGCTGTGCATGAAAAAACACCAAGTTTTGTTTTTAATCCCTCTTTGCACAAGGCACACTGTTTCGCAACAGGGATGGAATTAAACACAAGATTTTATCATTCGTTGTTTAGTCGGATGCTCGCGCACCAAAGAAACGGTGACTATAGCAGACGCAAAGAAAGACACCGCAACTGGGAAGTCGAAAAAACCAACCAAGAACCTATAAAATTCTAAATTCGCCCTTGAGGCGAATTTTTTATGCAAAATAAAACCCTCGCGTTCTGCTGAGGGCACCTGTCAATCGACGGGGTTTTAAACACCATTCTATAGTTATCATTGCTCTCCCAACGGAGAGGTGAATGTGTGTTGTTAAAGGTAAAAAAAGGTGCATACGTGGGAGCGTGATACAAAACTTTTTAACTCGCCTTTAACGAATTTTCACCAAGTGATAAGTTCAATTGATGATTGGGATAGAATGCCGGGATTTTGTCCTCGATATTTTCCCAAATCCATTTCTCCTTTCCAGGATCACGATGATGCTTATAGACATACAGGTGCACTGCTGCACGAGCATCTCCACAGGCCACATCAGCAAGATTTTGGGTATTAACAAGTTGTCTACTCTTGTTTCTCTCTTCAGTAATATTTACAAGCATGAATGCCTGCTGTGCTTCGAGAGGAATACCCATAAATCGATATGGATTCTGTCGCAAGTTCTTGCGCTCAAACCACTGTGTGTTCTGATCGATTGAGTTGCGGTCAGTATAGGAAGCCCAGCGATTAAGCCCGGTGTCCATTGGTCCACGATCAAATCGTCCACGATAGGTACGAAGAAATTGTGTGTAGCTGACAGCGCCTGACGAGCTGACTGCAAACTGGTCCCCTTTGGATTCCAGTTGAACCACGAAGTTTGCAAAGTTCCTGAGGCCTGCTGTGGCGTCTTCTGCCGAGCAAGAAATAGGAAGCCTCGAGACTTCGGTTGAAAGTACTTCGTTAAACAGAGCCTCTCCGGACTCTTGCTTGTAAGAAGCAATTTCGGTGCGCATACTTGTGTGCTCCACAATCATCTGCTCAAGAGCAGGTGCTTGTTGGCGCATGGCATATGCATACCGTATATCATCCTGAACGTTAATCCAGATTGCATTCGGTAGGGTGCCAATCATGAGACCCAGTACCATGGCATATCCTTTGAAGAAAATTTCTTCTCGCTTCTTTGGACCACAGAAGATCCAGTTAGCGAGAGATTGAAATCCTTTTACAAAGAAAATTGCGGCCTTGAACAATGCTGTGAGCAAAATCCATGTGCCGCATATGATGAAATAATATACCGGAATCTTGAAGACAATAAACGCTACTGCCTTACAAGAATTCAAGTGATATATTGCAAGCTTTTTATCAAAATTGTTTTGATGTTCAACTTGATTCACCATGGGACGACTTTTTCGGTGATGACGTGTTTTAAGGGTCATCATTTTGGATTGATTCGTCATGTTGTGTTCCTCCTTTTCTTTTGTCTAGATCTGGTGAGGAAGGGTATCTCCCTACTTGTAAACCGTCTTCGTAAACCTACCCAATACTGTGCCAATCAAGGAGTGTAAAGGGGAGTTTGCTGATCTAAGAAACACACTATACATTATCCATATATATTGATATATGTCAAGTAAATACGTCTAATTTATAATAAAATAGAGTATAAAAAAGGCCGCGGTCGAAACTGCAGCCTCTTAAAATTTTTAGTATACAGCTACGCTGGAGTAGCTACCCACCCAAACCATACTGTTGCCAAGAAGAGTGCAATCAATGCGATCATACAAGTAAACCTGAGAAGGGACGGGAGTGTTGATATCAGTTCAGCACGCCAGTCCGTTGGTGTTTTGGTTGGGACCACAATCGTCTGGTGACCCGGAAGACTGCGAAAATCAAATTTTTGACGTGTGTCAGACATAAAGCCTCCTTTTTAATGCACGCGTTGTTTTAGATTTCCTAGCAACTATATATATAATTTAATTAGATGTCAAATTTAGATATAAAACAAAGCGGGCACAAGCCCGCTTTGTTTATAAGTTAGATTGTCTTTGGAAAGTACTTTGGAAATAGTTTATTCGTTCTACTTTTTGTCGCTGGGTCTGGAGCAGTGTGATGAAATTTGTAGTACATGTCTTTTGCAACAACATTGTTACCGCTTCCTAGTTTTAAAATATATTCATCACTTCGTTTTTGTTCAATGATGTTTGCAATTACAAGCAGTCTTTGCTGAGGCATAGATAGGGAGTAGATCTCTTCTGGATTTTTGTGAACTCGAGAGGCCCAGGCTGGTACTCGTCCCATGTTGTGCTCACGCATTACGTTTTCTAGGCGATTAACCGCAGTCACTACTGAGTTAGGTAAAAACTGGTAGTAAGACATGGCTCCTGAGTATGCGTTAGTTGCACCTCGCTTGTTGTCAGACTCAATGTGCTTTGTCATGTCTGAAAATGCGTATAGCTGTTCTTTTAGCAGGTACGCATCAAGCCCGAGGTCATTTGCATGAGCGAGAATAATTTTTTCTGTGAGAGTTGTCGGCTTGAAATACCGATTGGCCGAGGCAGGTTCTTCGTCTTCTGAAGCTAGCAACACCTCTTCTTGTGGGGTGGAGGTATTTGGAACAAATACAGAGATAGGTTCAGCAACTGCAATAGGTGCATATCCAAATACAAGCAGCGTTGTGATAGAAGCTGCCCAAAATTTGTTTGTATAAGTATTTTTCTCTGTTTTGTCAAACATAAGAGAGTATTTTAGACTATTGGGATTAAAAGTCAACGCCTAGTTATCAGCACGTTGTGGAATTTTTTTATTAGGTATATTTTTAAAATATAGTTCAACCAAGAACCAAAGACCCAAGATGGTGAAAATGAGTAGTGCTTGGTCAGATCCGGCGTATTCTTTGAGAGAAAAAATCAGGTAGCAGCAGAATAGTCCATAGAAAAACATGATAGCTGGGGTGAGGATGAGATAAGGAAAGAGTGGTTCTTGGTTAAACCCTCTTTTGAAATATAACAAACCAAGACCATTTGGATGCCAATGGTTAAAGATGAACCAAAACCAAGAATCACGGTCATATTGAGAGTTTGTTTTTAGGCGTTCTTGAACTAATTTCACTGATCCTAGTCTGTAGCTGATATATGAAGAACAGGTGAGGGCTAGTGCCACAACACTACTGATCCCAAGAAATGTGAGGAAAGTACCGTCAGACACAATGACTGCCAAGACCACAACAACTGAACCAGGGAAGTAGAGTCCAAAGTACGCAATCCCTTCTAAGAGTGAGCTAATAAAAAGACCAAATAAACCAAAGGTTTGGTATAGAGACTCTAAAAAGTTAATCATGTCTTGAATCCCTGGAATAACACCATACGCATCTCCAACAGTGATGATTCCGAAAAAGGCAATCACAGAGAGGGGAAACCACGGCAACTTGATAGATAGTATTTTTGTAAGTAGCTGATTCATGATGTGGCTAGTATACAACATATGAATAATACTTTGCTATACTACCAAGCATTATGAGTGACCACACAAGAGCACATATCCGCAACTTTTCTATTATTGCCCACATCGACCACGGTAAGTCTACCTTGTCTGACCGTATGCTTGATGCTACCTCAACAGTTGAGGCTCGAAAGATGCAAGATCAAATGCTTGATACCATGGAGCTTGAACGAGAGCGCGGAATTACTATCAAGATGCAGCCGGTACGCATGGAGCATCAATACGAAGGTAAGGACTATATTCTCAACTTAATTGATACGCCTGGTCACATCGACTTTGCATATGAAGTATCAAGAGCAATGAAAGCTGTTGAGGGGGCAGTCCTGCTTGTTGATGCAACACAAGGAGTGCAGGCACAGACACTTACCACATTAAAGATGGCTCAAGATGCTGGCTTACATATTATTCCAGCCCTTTCAAAATGTGACTCACCAATTGCGCGGGTTGAAGAAATTAAGGAGGAGCTAGCCCTTCTGGTTGATTGTGGGATGGAAGATATTATTGAAACCTCTGGTAAGACAGGAGCGGGGGTATTAGAACTTTTTGAAAAAATTATTAAAGAGGTTCCAGCTCCCGAAGCGACATATCCAGAACCAAAAGATTTTCGAGCCTTGGTATTTGATTTTAAATATCACCCAAATAAAGGGATTATTGTTTTTGTGCGAGTTTTAGATGGGGAGATTTCTAAGAACACACCACTATTATTTAAAGTGGTAAACGAAAAATTCACGGGTCTTGAAGTTGGAACATTTAGTCCAGAAGAGGTGCCAAAAGATAAACTGGTTGCAGGTGAAATTGGGTATATTGTTACCGGAATTAAAAAGCCGGGTGTTGCATCTGTTGGAGATACTATTGTGACTCAAAAGAATCAACTAGACTCATTTGGAGGATACGAAAATCCAAAGCCTGTTGTGTGGGCTTCTGTGTATCCAGAATCACAAGATGATTTTGAACTATTAAAGCCGGCACTTGAGAAGCTAAAACTGACTGACTCGTCACTTTCTTACGAAGAAGAAGCGTCAGGCTCGCTGGGGCGAGGATTCCGATGTGGGTTCTTGGGAATGCTTCATATGGAGATTGTGACAGAGCGTCTACATCGAGAGTTTGACTTGGAGCTTGTCATCACCAGTCCTACTATTATTTATAAAGTGCTTAAAAAAGATGGGTCTGAAGACATGATTTATAACCCTTCGTATTTTCCAGACCACGGAGACTTAAAATCAGTGACAGAGCCATGGGTGAACGTGAAGATTTTTTCACCAACTGATTATGCTGGAGATATTTCGCAGATGTTTTTCCATCACGAAGGATTTGTGAGTAACAATACAGTGTTTGGTGACGGACGAATTGAGGTTCAGGGAGAACTGCCAATGCGTGAACTAATGAGAGGATTCTTTGACGAATTAAAATCTGTGACCTCGGGGTATGCGTCACTTTCGTACGAACCATTAGACTATCGAGTTGCTGATGTAACACGGTTAGACATTCTAGTTGCAGACGAGCCAGTGGTTGCCTTTGCGCGTGTAGTGTCCATGAAGCGAGTTGAGATAGAGGCAGAAAAAGCAGTAACGAGACTTCATGAAATATTACCTCGGCAAAACTTTGTTATGAAAATTCAAGGTAAAGCACTGGGGAGAATTGTTTCGTCAAAAACTGTGAAGGCTTTTAGAAAGGACGTTACCGCGAAACTGTACGGTGGAGACATTACTCGAAAGAGAAAGTTGTTAGAAAAACAAAAGAAGGGAAAAAAGAAGATGAAAGGAATGGGGAAGGTGAATATTCCGCAGGATGTATTCCTTGGGATGATGAGAGAGAATTAATCTAATAAAAAAGATGAGGCGTAAGCCTCATCTTTTTCTTAGTATGCTCCATATCCAGCAAAGAGTGTTGCCACCATTGCGAGGATGGTGA
>CALGNJ010000004.1 GCA_937958705.1 Minisyncoccota bacterium
CCGCACGAAGATTGTAAAGATCATCAGCTAACCCCTATCTGGCCTGAGGCGTTAGAGCGGTGGCCAAAAAGTAAATAAATCTTATCAAGCTACTTTTTGGCATTTCCAAAAATATATTCACTGCGTTCATTATTTTTTAGGTCGCCCAAAACAAATAAACAAAGCGGCCGTACGGCCGCTTTGTTTTATCCTGTTACTACAGTTTCTTTCTTCTCTGCCTTTTTCTTACTCTTGCGTTTTGCTTTTTGTTTGAATTCATACACGAATGCATCTCCCTTGTAATCAACGCAGAATGTTCCTGCTGCACCAGCTCCAGCCTTAATCATCTCTGAGGCTAATGGATTCAAGATATGTGACTGAATAGCCCTCTTGAGTGGACGCGCTCCATATTCAGGATTGTATCCTTCTTGGGTAACTGCTTCGAGTGCTGACTTGGTAAGCTTAAGCTTAATCTCTTTATCTGCTAATCTTTTTTCAACAATGTCCATTTGAATACCAATAATGTCAGCCAAATCTTCATGTTCAAGTGTGTCAAAGACAATAATCTCATCAAGACGGTTAATAAATTCTGGTCGAAAGTGATCTTTAAGAGCCTCCATTACTTTCCCTTTCGCTTCACCATATGCAACTTCTTTTTGTTCTTCATCTTCATCAGAACGGAATCCAATAGCCTCCATCTTATCTACGTACTCGGAACCTACGTTTGAAGTCAGAACCACAATGGTGTTTCTAAAGTTCACTGTTCGTCCTTTTCCATCAGTTAACTGACCATTATCAAGCACCTGCAGCAAGATATTAAATATTTCTGGGTGGGCTTTTTCAATCTCATCAAAGAGCACAACAGAATACGGACGGTGTCTGATCTTTTCAGTTAACCCTCCTCCTTCATCATGTCCAACATATCCAGGAGGTGAACCAATCAATTTTGAAACTGAGTGTCCTTCCATAAATTCAGACATGTCAACTCGGACCAGAGCGTCTTTGTCGTCAAACATAAACTCTGCAAGTTTCTTAGTAAGCTCCGTCTTTCCTACTCCAGTTGGACCCATAAGCATGAACGAACCAATTGGTCTGTCTGGGTCTGAAATTCCAACACGAGAACGCTTTACTGCGTCTGCAATTTTTGTAATGGCTGGGTTTTGTCCGATAATAGACTTTTGCAAGTGCTCTTCCATTCCTTCAAGTTTTTCAAGTTCAGCAGCGAGCATCTTTGCCACTGGCACACCTGTCCAGCGTGAGACAATAGCAGCAATTGACTCTTCTGTAATATCTTCGTGAATGAGCCTTCTGTTCTTTTGCAAAGATTTGAGTCGTTTCGTTTTGATCTGCAATTCTTTATCTAACTGCGGGATGAGAACATATCGAACTTCTGCTGCACGCGAAAGATCTCCAAGCGCTTCTGCTCGTTCTGCGTCTGACCTGTAAGAATCAATCTGTTCCTTAATCTCTTTGATTACAATGAGTGTATCTTTTTCGTTTTTCCACTTCAGCTCGATGTCTCCCGTAGTCTCTCGCAGGTTTCCAAGCTTGGCCTCAATCTCAGTTAGTCGTTTTTTTGCTTTTGCTCCTTTATCATTTGCAAGTGCTCGCTTTTCAATCTCAAGAGAAATAATCTCGCGATCTGCGACCTCAAGCTCTTCTGGCTTGTTTTGTAATGAAATCTTAAGCGACGCTGACGCTTCATCGATGAGGTCAATCGCTTTATCCGGTAGATTCCTATCTGTAATATATCGAGATGATAAATCGACAGCGGCAACAAGTGCGTCATCAGTTATTCTAATACCGTGATATACCTCATACTTCTCCTTAATTCCTCGCATGATGGTAATTGCATCTTCCCTAGATGGCTCGGATACAAATACCGGTTGGAACCGCCTTGTGAGCGCTGGATCTTTTTCAATATATTTTTGATATTCCTTGAGTGTGGTTGCTCCTACGGCCCGCAGTTCACCCCGCGCAAGCGCTGGCTTGAGTAAGTTTGATGCGTCCAAAGATCCGTCTGATGCTCCAGCTCCTACAATAGTATGAATCTCATCAATAAATAAGATTATCTGCCCGTTCGCTTGCTCTATCTCTTTCATCACAGACTTGAGCCTTTCTTCAAATTCACCCCTAAATTTTGTTCCTGCAACAAGTAGCCCGATATCGAGGGCTGCAACTTCTTTATTCTTTAGTGACTCAGGGACATCATTGTTAGCAATCCGTTGTGCAATACCCTCTGCGATAGCAGTTTTTCCTACTCCCGCCTCTCCAATCAAAATAGGATTGTTTTTAGTTCGCCGGGAAAGAATCTGTACCACTCGTTTAATCTCTTTGTCTCGGCCAATTACTGGATCAAGTTTGTTCGTCCTAGCAAGTTCAGTTAGGTTACGAGTAAATTTAGTAAGGTGTTTATTTTTCTTTTGAGTTGCAATTGGCGCATCACTTTCTCTAATGTCTTTAATCACAGTAAACACTGCTCCTGATTCGAGTTTAAATTTTGAAACAACCTCGATCACATTGACGTCTTGGCTCTCTATTAATGCTAAAAATAAATGTTCTGTAGAGATAAAGTCATCACCCATTTCTTTGGCAATATCACCAGAATCTTGGAATACCGCAGCCATCTCTTTTGTTAAAAACATTTGGTATGAAGGTGTCAGTGTTGCCCCTGTGTCATCCCCTTCTATAAGTTCATATAAAACATCAGTGAGTAACAGGTAGTCAATCTCGAGCTTCTCAAGAATTGAAACAATCATCGAGTCTTCTTGTGTCAAAAGGGCCACAAATAAGTGCATTGGTGTGACGTGATTTTGCCCACGCTCAATAGCCAGCTCGTGTGCTTTACGTACCGCTTCTTTCGCTTTGGTTGTGAAATGTGTTAATGGTGGCATATCTTTTTTGTTAGATATTTATTAATTTTCTGTATTATAGCAAATAAAATAATATGTGCCACATTTTTAGAATTTGTACCTACAATTTATAACCATTCACACACCTGTGATAAAAAACCACACTTACCCTATTCTTCGAAGTCCGGATTCGAGAAATCAACAAATTCTATTGCCAAACTAAAAAGGCGCGTCTTACGACGCGCCTCCTAAATCTCCGTATCTAGAACGCCTAATCATTTCACAAGAAACCAAAGAGGCTCTAAGCAATAATTCATGTATTCCAGAATGAGTATCTTTTTTAATGACATTCTCTGGCCTGAAGATTACTGTGCCAGGCTCCTGCGGCACGGCGTCTTGTGAGACAAAGCCTTCGTCAAGAATTATTACACTGGCATGCCCCATCTCGAATTCGTTAATCTGGTCAAGTAAATTCTGAAAGTTTGTTGCCCAAGTACATGCAAAGTCTTTATTAGGAAAAGGGCCCACATAGATCTCTTCTTGGATCACCTTCTTTTCTGTGGCTGACCATAATAAAACACGATAATAAAATGATTGAAATGCAACTACGGTTGATGTCATGTTTTTCTCCTCTCACACCAAAGATAAATTTTATCATAGTCTATAAACTTTAACCTGGAACAACTCTGTAAATATCCCGAAGATACAAGCGTAGCTGTTAACTGCTCTTGTTTATACCCAGATTAACCATTTTCTGTTTTTTAGCCGTTGCGACTTTTCCTATTTAAAAAACTATCTTCTAATACAATCACCCTATCACACGTACTTGTGATAAAATCATGTGATTAATCTTTTTGAAAATCATGCAACTACCTGACAAATATTTATCACCATACAACTCTCAAGACTACGAGGATGCCCTCTATAAAACATGGGAAGACTCGGGCTTTTTTAATCCTGATAATTTACCAGGAGAGCGAGATGAAACATATTGTATTATCATGCCTCCACCAAACGCCAATGGGCGCCTACATGCAGGACATGGTACGGACATGACTCTTAAAGACATCATGACTCGGTATCACCGAATGGCAGGTAAAAAAGCCCTATTCCTTCCAGGATCAGACCATGCTGGGTTTGAGACGCAGGGTGTATTTGAAAAGAAACTACAAAAAGAAGGTCGCTCTCGTTTTGGAATGGACCGAAAAGACTTATACGATGAGATCTATGAATTTGTGATGGAAAATAAACATGTTACTGAGTCTGATTTAAAGAAGCTTGGTATCTCTTGTGACTGGTCACGAAATACATTTACGCTACAACCCGATGTTGTTGATCGTGTGCAAGATACATTTATTAAAATGTTTAACGACGGTATGGTGTATCGAGGAAAGAGATCAATTCACTGGAATCCAAAATTCCAAACTTCTCTTTCTGATATTGAAACTAAATTTGAACAACGAAAAGACCCTTTTTACTACTTCCAATATGGTCCCTTTGTAATTGGTACGGCCAGGCCAGAAACAAAATTCGCAGACAAGTACGTAGTAGTACACCCAGAGGATCCTCGATATGCCGAGTATGATCACATGCAAGAGTTTGAAATTGAATGGATTAATGGTCCAATCAAAGCAACCCTTCTTAAAGATAAAGCGGCTGATATGGAAATGGGTACCGGAGCCATGACCATTACTCCATGGCACTCAGATGTTGATTTCCAGCTTGCACAAAAGTATGACCTACCTGTGGAACAGATAATTGATTGGGATGGAAAGCTGCTTCCTGTTGCCGGAGAATTTGCTGGGATAAAGATTCACATTGCTCGTCCACAGATTGTTAAGAAGCTTCAAGAAAAAGGTCTAGTTGTAAAAATTGATGAAGACTACGAACATGCAGTGCGTGTGTGTGAAAGGACTGGTGTTGTGGTTGAGCCGCAAATTAAAGACCAGTGGTATGTGAAGATGGATAAGCTTGCTGCAATGACGCTTGAGTCTCTTGATAAAGGTGAGTATTCGTTTGTAACAAAACAATATGAAAAAACATTCCGGCATTGGATGGAAAACACACAAGACTGGAACATCTCTAGACAAATTGTATGGGGTATCCAAATTCCAGCATGGATTAAAACTGATGCTGATGGAAACGAAGAGATCATTGTTTCAAAAGACAAGCCAGAAGGCGAGGGCTGGAAAGAAGACCCGGATACATTTGACACCTGGTTTTCGTCTGGGCAATGGCCACTCATGACTCTTGGATACCCAGGAGGTAAAGATATGGAATACTATCCAACTAATGTAATGGAGACTGGAGCTGACTTGGTATTCAAGTGGGTTCCGCGAATGATTATGTTTGGATTATATTTGACCGGTGAAGTACCGTTTAAAGACATTTACTTCCACGGTATGGTACTTGATAAAAAAGGAGTGAAGATGTCTAAATCAAAAGGAAACGTAATGTCCCCTATTGAACTTGCCGAGGACTTTGGAACAGATGCGATGAGAATGGCGTTTGTAGTCGCAAACCCACCTGGTTCTGACATGCCTCTCTCTGAAGACAAAGTACGTGCGTATAAAAAGTTCGCAAACAAGCTATGGAACATTGCGCGGTTCGTGTACACATCACTTGAAGACTTTGACCACACAGTAGAAACTGTTATCTCAGATGAAGATCAAAAGCTTATTGCTGCATTCAATGACAAGCGAGACGAGATTGCAAAAGATATCGAGCAGTACAGACCTCACCTTGCTGCCGAGAATGTATACCACTATATCTGGACGACTTTTGCAAATGACGTTCTTGAATCAACAAAAGCAGCTCTGAATGATGAAACTACACCAGAGGACAAAGCATCGAAACAAGCAATGCTCCATACCATCCTGGAAGGTATCTTGAAAATTGCACATCCATTCATGCCGTTTATCACAGAAGATATTTGGAAAGACTTCCCTAAAGAAAATAAAACACTACTCATGATCGAAAATTGGAATTAATTAACACTAAAAGAGCGACTCACAAGTCGCTCTTTTGGTATACTCTAAAAACTATGCGTAACAATATTATTCACCCCGGAGCAGACAAACTTACCTACGAAATTCGTGGGATTGTTGCCGATGCAAAACATCTCGAATCATTAGGA
>CALGNJ010000005.1 GCA_937958705.1 Minisyncoccota bacterium
AGCCACTTGATTTATTGATTCTCATTAAAAATCTAGATACACAATGTCTTCTTGTTCTTCATTCTCACCCGATCCACTAAATCGCTGAGATGCAAATGAGAAACCAACATTCTCTTCATTCAAATATTCATCTGGAATGTCTAAAACAAATGGACAAATAAGATTCATCTCAGTCTGTCCATATACCATTCGCATACCAGCCCACGTTAAAAATAATTTACTCTTGGCACGTGTCATCGCCACATAGAATAGTCTTCTCTCCTCTTCTGTTTTTTCTTCAGACGCTGATTGTTCTGTAGTTGCTCGTGGTGTAAATAATGCGTCTTCACATCCTGAAACAAAAACTGTTTCAAATTCGAGTCCTTTTGCTGCATGGATTGTCATAAGTTTAACCATAGGAGCAGAATCATCTTTTGAATCTTGGTCAGAAGCCAACGCGACTTCTTCTAGGAACCGCAACAATCCTTCTTCTGCCTCAAACATATCGTACTTAGAGGCAACCTCAACAAGCTCGTACATATTGGCTAACCGCTCGAGGTCTTCCTCTTTCTTTGATGCACGATACATCTCTTCCATTCCTGAACGTTCAATCACGAACGAAATAACCTCACTTACTTTATATCCAGTATCAATAAAATTTTTCACGTCAGTGAGTATTGTTCTAAAATCTGCCAATGACTTTGTGGCTTTGGGAGTCAGATCTGACTCTTTACCTGCAAATATTTTTAGTACTGATGTTTTCCCGAGCGATCGTTTTGGCACATTAATAACGCGCTTCACATGAACAAGCGCTTCTGGATTTAGCGCTGAGTGAATATAGGAGAGTGTGTCTTTTACCTCTGCTCGGTCGTAAAATTTGGTTCCCAAAACCTGATACGGAATACTATTCATCAAACATGCCTCTTCGAGCAGACGAGACTGGAAGTTGGCACGATACAGTACCGCTATCTCACCTGGCGATACACCGTCATCAATTTGTTTTTTAATTGTTTCTGCAATCCACTTCGCTTCCTCGGGAGCATCATACCCAGCGTATACACCAACTGTTTCTCCTTGCGCGTTTTCTGTAAATAATTCTTTTTTAAATCGCTCTTTGTTTTTTTCAATCACTGCATTTGAGGCATCAATAATATACTTGGTAGACCGATAGTTCTGCTCAAGGATAACTGTTTGTGTATCTTTGAAATCTTTCTCAAATCTCATGATGTTTTTTAGTTTTGCTCCTCGCCAGCCATAAATTAACTGGTCAGGATCACCCACTGCAAAAATATCATTGGTATCTTTGTTGGTAAGGGCTCGTATAATCTGGTGCTGAACCTTGTTCGTATCTTGATACTCATCAATATGAATATGTGTCCATCTACGTTGGTAGTGATCCCTGACTTGGTCATTAGTTTTGAGTAAGTGAGCGGTCTCTAAAAGCAGATCATCAAAATCATACGCGGAATCATCTCGCTTGATGGTTTCATATTTGGACCAAATCCTGATCATGGTATCCCTATGGTAGGAATCTCCAGTATCATCTTTAATATTCTTTACGTCAGCAAGACGAATCCCATTACCTTTCTGCCTAGAAATAAACGAAATAATTTTTTTACTGTCCCATACTTTTGGATCCAGGCCCTCCCTAGCAAGTGCTTCTTTAATTGCACGCTTGGAATCTGATCTGTCGTAAATAGAAAAATATTTTGAAACACCAAGAACTTGATACTGCTCACGCAGAAGCACAACACCCAAAGCATGGAATGTTGAAACAAATGGAGTAAATGACTCCTCTGCAACAGGGAACTGTAATTTTGGGTTCTTGGCAATAGCTTCTCGTACACGCTCTCTCATCTCACCAGCTGCTTTATTTGTAAATGTAATGGCGAGAATATGTTGTGGCAGAACCCCCGACTCAATCAGGTTTATGATTCGCTCTGTGAGCGTTTTGGTTTTACCAGCGCCGGCACCAGCAAGTACTAATACCGGACCACTTAGTATTGTGGCCGCTTTCTCTTGTTGAGGGTTGAGTTGCATGTGAGGCATTATAACACCGAACCAAAATCAAGATGCTGCCAACTTTTCCAGAGATAAAATAAACACGAAGCATGCTTCGTGTTTATTTCTTTTTTTTGTCTCCTCCTCCCTTCTTCTTATCCCAACCAAATGTTTTTTCGTAATTCCACAAATTCTTCTTACGCCATGCAGTAATCTTGTTTAATCCCCAGTCTACTAACCAAGTAAAGGCAAAAAGTGAAGCAAAACCTAATACAGGAATCCCTCCCCGAAGTGCACCTCCAAATTTAACTCCCCCAATTAGTGCTTGTTTCTCCCATGCTTTAAAACTACTATTCTCATCTATGCTGTTAACAAGCCCGGCATTACGCATATCAAGATAGTCATTACCTGCTTGATATCCTTCTTTAAACAATGTGGTGGTTATCATGCCAGGAGCATGCCAAATCTTCTGGAGAGGCCCTCGTTGCTGATACTCTTCAGTCTTTTTTCGGTATGCCATCTTTGACTCAGCCGCCTTCTCTAAAGCTGCATCAAACATCTTTCTATTTTCTGTAGGTTCAATATACTTATTCTCTTCAGGGTGCTGAGCATTAATTCTTTTTCCTTGTCTTTGCCGTTCTCGTGCATGTACCATCTGTAAAGATTCAACACCAATGCGTTGTTTCATTGCCTTAATCGTTTTTTGTTCTATTGCATGTTGCTCTGGATCTACTACTTCCTCTTGAATAATATCTGCACGCCCTTTGGTCTCCATGTCTTGTGCTTCATTCTCATCCAATCGAGCATATACAGCACGCCGTTTTTCATCTTGCCTTAAAGCCTCCTCTGGAGTTAAGTCATACTGTTCTGGAATTTTGGCAAGTTCTCTTTTTTGTATTGCAGGCTCAAGTAGTTCAAAATCCTTTGGCAAAAGATGCAAACGATCTCGATGTTTATTTTCTACTTGGTCAATCTTTTCTTCAAGTGAAGAGTCGACTCCGCGTCTTTTAAAGAGAATGTCTTCTGCATGTGCTTTTTGTATCTTGTTCTCTTCATGTTTTAAATACGGGCGCTTAGTTTCAATAGAGTAGTATTCTGAATCTGAAGAGCCTTTTTGTTGTTTTTGTGGAGATTTTTCCATACTATTATTATACGTAATAATTACTATAAGTCAATATTATAATTGATACTTTCTTCTTACCACTGACTCAATCTCTTCGCGAGGTACGCCAAAGACATCTGCTGACATCTTCTTGAGTAGTTCTGCTGTCTCAGCACTTCCTTTTCGTGGAGGCATAGTTGCAATATTAAAGGGTTTCTCAGGTGATCCGTTTACAAGCATCTTCATATACGCGTTCCAATTTTCAATATTCATAATATCTCGCGCTTCAAATGCTGGTGCATAATACTTTTCCATAAACTCAGAATCTTCAGCTGAAATTCTAAACGTCGCCATAGATCCAACGTTTCCAAACACCGCATCTCTGATACCCTCATCAAGCTGCTTAATAAACTGGTGGGCCACTGTTAGTGACAAACCATATTTTCGTGCCTCCGAAAGAATCTGTGAAATCGAGTTGGTTGTTACATTTTGGAACTCATCAATATACAAATAGAACGGAGGCAGTTCCTGTCCGTATGATGAAACTCGAGAAAGGGCAGCCATTAAAATCTTTCCAACCATAATCAAACCAATCATGTTTGAGTTAAGTTCTCCCAAACGACCTTTCGAAAGGTTGATTAGAAGAATTTTCTTGTTATCCATCACATCTCTAAAATTAAAGGCAGATTTTTCCTGCGCAATAATTGGTCGCATAAAGTCATTGGCCATAAATACGTCAAATTTGTTCGTGATATATGGCACAATATTTTCAAGGGCTGCATCTCCACCTGCCTGTGTAGCAATCTTCTCCCAGAACTGTTTTACAACCATATTGTTACATCGGGCAAGCTTGAGAGCACGAAATGCAGGATCAGAAAGTACCCGGGAAATTTCAAACATGGTGTTTCCTGATGTAGGGTCTTCCATTACCAACATTGTTGCGTTCCTGAAGTACTGTTCAAACGCAGGCCCCATAGACTCTGGAGTGTCTCCGTACAACTTCTTAAAAATGGAAAGCAGCTCGTTTACCACGAATGTCTTTTGCTCTGGGAATGCTGGATCAAACTCAAGCATGTTCATTCCCATTGGACGATCAAGATTTGCAGGATCAAAGTAGATAACGTCTTTATATCGCTCAGCTGGAATATTTGCCAGAATGTCTTGGATGTCCGACCCATGCGGATCAATAAAACAACACCCGTCTCCGTTATGAATATCCTGGATAATCATATTTTGCAGCAGAATAGACTTACCAGTACCTGTTTGTCCGATTACATACATATGTCGCAACCGATCCTTAGCATTCATAAAAATCTTGTTCTCAGTTCCTTGATGGCGGTTAACTCCAAGAAGCACCTGCCCTGGCGTTGTGATGCCATATGAATTTCCCCCTTGCCCCACAGTCTTAAACGATGCTCCCGCTGTCGTCGACTGACTTGTCTTGAGAATATCAGTTCCAGACTCTGGCTTAGCGTGGAAATGCAAAAGAGTAGTCAGCTCTTTTGTATTCAGATGTAAAACATCCTTCTGGTTAAAAATTCGGAAGGTAAAGTCTTGAATCAATCTTTTAAGATCTCCTTTTCGTTGTCGCTCAAAAACGAAGCGATTACCAAGCGGGTTTTCAAACTGATTAAATGCTGATTCAATTCCAGACAAGATAGAATCTGCGTGGGCATCTGAATTACCAGCAGTTACAATTCTCATATTGGATTTAAAAATAGATCCTGAATTTTTCCGCTGCAATTGCTCAACCATTTCTTTACGATCTGTCCTTCCAGCGATATCTTTTCGTTTTTCTTTTTCTGCCTCTTTCTCTTCCTTTGTTTTTGATTCAAATGCTTCATGTAGTGCACGACCAAAACCTTTTACCAGAGAATCTTTCATGGTGAGTGCGTCTTCCACTTGATCCCCTTTCTCTAATCGTTCCATTCCCTTATAAATTCGCTCTGATATTCTGTCGTCATCTGGCGTAAGCATGAGTTGAACTGAGGCCCCCTCTTCTCGCTCTAAAGAAGAAAAAGATTCTAAAATAATATTAAGCGGGTCATAGTCAAACTCTTCGTATAGTTTAATAGGAAATAGATCAATTTTTTTTAAAGAGGCAACTGAACCTGCGATGTGTTTCTTTTTATTAAAAATATTGTAATCATCCGTTGATTCAATAATTTTGATACCAGGGAAAATCGCAATAAGCTGGGACCGCAGAATAGTAATCTTTTCATCTGGGACTGCACAATAAAATACAATCTCATCTCTTCCTTGAGGCAACGCGATTTCAACTGAGAAATAATTCTTGAGATGTGTTGAGTCAACCACAGACCTCATCCCTGCATAAAACTGCTCCATTGATGAGAGAACTGTTTTTAAATCTTTTCTTGTATCTGCGTCATCTTCTTTCTTTGGTAAGTAAATTTCAAAGAGAGTCATGGTCAGTCCACGTGCAACAGGTAACTTTTCTGAAAAGTCTTTTACTACGTACCCTTCTTTGAGATATTGAACTAAGAGACGGTGTAGATCATCTTTAACGTGATACGACTCTGTTTTCTCGATAACTTTCAGAGTTGAGACAAGACCTACTTGATGAATCAGTCCCAGAAGCTCTCCCATCTTCTCATCATCTTCATCTGGAGTTAACTCCAATACAATTTTCTCTGCATGTTTTTCATCATCAAAAGGATTTGAAAACTTATCATCTACAAATGCTTCGTAATGTTTATCAAGAACTTCTTTCACCACATCATGTTGAATAGAGGCTGGAGTCTCGTCAAAGGAGCGACCATAAATTTTATCCATTGTTTCATTAATGGACTCTTTAAACACCTCAATGTCTTGTGCCGGTGTCTTAACTCTCTCGGTTTTATTAAATTTAGGTATTCCAGGTGCCATAGGTCTAAGTATAAGTTAAAAAAAAATAATCACCAATGCATCGGTTCACCTTTTATCCTCTTGAGAAAAAGAAAACAATCCTGATGGATTGTTTTAGTTTCCAAACACACTTTCCCCTGCATTTATAAAAATTCGCTGTCCGTTATTAAATCCTTCTTGGAATCGCGCAGTGAATGACTCTCTTGCAAATTGTAGTAATTTAGGTAGATGCTTAATCTCAAGTGAGATAGATGATCTTCCGGCTCCCTCATTTGGTTTTCTCAGTGTAAGAATATTTCTGTCTCCAACAGTAACTACATCCCTCCCATCAATTTTCCATTCATACTCTACCTGCCTAGTATCAGAAATGTCTGAGAAAAAATATGGTTCTGCCCGTACGATAATCTCATCTTGATCTAGGTCAATGGTTCCGCCAGAAATTGGATTAAGCAGTCTCTCTCCGTAGAGAGGATTTTGTTTATAAAATAAAATTTTGGGTGCCTGTGCCTGCAGTGTAATAGTTCGACGTGCGCGAAAATCACTTTGTGTAGATTCTACATCTACGGTAATTTGCGAAGCTCTGTATAAGGTTGGTCCAGCAAACACAAACGTATCTCGTCCAAAGCCCGACTTTGCAAGTTGCGGTTTGTTGTTTACCTTCCAGTTATAAATTAAAGATTTTGGATTAACTTGGACCCCTCGCTCATCTACAAAATATGGCAGTGCTTGGACTACCACTTCTCCTTCATGTGCATTTAATGCCTTACCTTTATAAAAAGTAGGAATGTACGAGTTTGTTGACTCCCAAATCAAATCAACTGAAGCAGGAGAAATTCCAATAGTTTTACTAATCACTCCAGAATCGGATGTTACCGCCGTAATTACTAGTGTATGTTTTTTTCCAATGACACCTGCAGTAAATGAAAAACTCTTTTCTCCAACACCTTTTACACGTTCTACTCCATCAAGGGTCCATGTGATTTGTGCTCGGTTAAGGTCAGTCACAAATGATTGAATATCTACCACAATTGTATCTCCCGGCTCAGGGAGTTCTGGACTAATTTCAACTGAAATATCTTGTGGGTTAATTTGTGCTGATGCGAGGAAAGGAATCGCAAAGCAGAATAATATACATAAGGTCAGTTTTTTCATATAAAAAGTATATCACCCTTTAGTCCCTGCACAATCAACAAGCCGGTGCGCAAAACGCACCGGCATCACTTTACCAATCCTGTGGAATCACCATTGACCTCATCGTGTTCCACTCTGTCGGAGGCAAAGTCTTAATATGAGGATCGTATACCTCAACTCTTCGAAGGAAGTATTCGACAGTTTCTTCGGCTCTTGGCACAAAGCCTCCTGTGTGGATATTAAACCCAACAACCCGCTCTTCACCAATATCAAATACTGTATCAAAAGCCATTGCATGTCCCCCGCCGAAGCGGGAATCTTCGAATCGGATATGTAATTCTGTCAGACCAGGCAAGTAATACGCACATGGATGAAATTCACCAAACAGAGGTGCAATCATCCCGAGATATTTGTCGGGTGAACTGTTAATTATTTGAGACATGCTTTTCTCCTTTTTTGCATGAGAAAAGGCCTTCTGCAAAGACCTTCTAAGCACTAATACTATCACAAACTATTGAAGTAAGCTTATAACCCTTACCGCTCGTTCCTCCGGATCAAGGCTTTCAATAATTACTTTCTTACCTGAATACTTTTTGTATAATTTATTAAAAAAGGTCTTTTGTCGTTTGGCATATCTGATCTCTTCGCGTGTCATCTCATCTATAAATTCTTCTTGTGATATCTCTCCCTTCTGTACATCCCTCAAATGTTTAAAGCCCAATCCTAACTCTTCCACTTGTGTGTCCGAAAGATCAGCTAGTGCCCCACGCGCTTCAATAAAAAGCCCTTGCTCAATACGTTGTGAAACATTCTTTGTTATTCGTCTGTCGAGTATATCTTTTTCAGGCTTCAAATAAACTAATGTGAATGAATACCCCCTCCGTGTAACTTGTTTCACGGGTGGAACCACACCAAGCGTTTTAACAATTTCAAGAGCCCTAATGAGTCTCTTCCTGTTGTGTGGGTCAGCAAATGAAGCTCTACGGGGATCTTGCTCTTGGAGCATCTTAAACAACTCTTGTGTTTCATACCCATCTAACGTTTCACGCAACTGGTAATCAGGAGCTACAGCTGGAAACTGTTTTTCATACATCAGTGACTGTACCCAAAATCCTGTACCTCCAGCGATGATCGGCAACTTGGATTCACTGTGTAACATATCAATAACAGGAAGTGCGTGTTTCACAAACAGGTCAGCTGAATATATATCTCCTGGCTTGATACAGGAAAGTAGATGATGTTTCACACCTCCATTTGTTTCTGGTGTAACAGCTCCTGAAAATATCTCTAGCCCTTGATAGATTTGTCGCGAATCGCAAGAAATAATCTCTCCATTATATTTCTGTGCAATCTCAATAGCCAAAGAGGATTTGCCGCTTGCTGTTGGTCCAACTAACACCAGTGCGTGTTTTGTATTCTGAAATAATCCTGTGTGTAACCAGGGTAATAGATTTGTAAACTTCATTTGACACTCATGATATAATTTCTAGCGTTAAATTAAAAGTACACAATTACAATTTGTAATTATAAAATCAGGAATTATGACAGAACATAACGAAGTAAAACATATGCACGGAGGACCTCTTCATGCACACGTTGGGTTTCCAGTACCAGATGTAGAATTTGAGTACTACCACAACGAAAAGTTCGAAAAAGGTAAATTATCAGACTACAAAGGAAAATGGCTTATTCTATTTTTCTACCCAGCAGACTTCACATTTGTGTGTCCAACTGAGTTAGAAGAAATGGCAAACACCTATGAATTGTTCAAGGCTGAAGGAGCTGAAGTAATTTCAGTATCAACAGATACAGTATTTACTCACAAAGCATGGCACGATCACTCAGAGGCTATCAAGAAAATTTCATATCCAATGGCGGCTGACCCAACAGGAGAACTATGTATGACATTTGATACGTACATTGAAGATGAAGGTATGTCACTACGAGGAACATTTGTAATCGACCCAGAAGGAATCTTGAAACTATCAGAGGTTAACGATAACTCGATTGGACGGTCTGCGAAAGAACTTCTCCGAAAATTAAAAGCTGCAAAGTTTGTGGCTGAAAATGATGGCATGGTTTGTCCAGCATCATGGGAACCAGGGAAAGATACTTTGGAGCCAGGGATCGACCTAGTAGGTAAAATATAATACAAGTCTACACAACTGACACGCCACTTTGTTGGCCAGGAAAAATCTATCTATACGGTATAAATCTCCGAGTTCCAATCTAGATTGGAACTCGGAGATGTGCCCGGATGGGTTTTTTCTTGTTTACTTGAAATTCACCCTATTTTAAATAACTTTATAACAAAAAAAATCACTTACGTGTGAGTTTTAATTTATAATATGTTCTATATATCTTACTTCCGCTTTTTTATGTACTTTGTCATACCAGACTAGAACAGCATCTAATTGCCAGTTTTCTATTTGTTTTTCTTTTACATACAAAATACAGGTCCGCTCTAATTTCCCTTGTTTAGATTTTGTCAGGTTCTCTACCGGATTAAACTCAACACAAGCGTTACTTCCACTCACGGTCTTAACCTCTACGATATGAATTTTGCCCGTACGTTTATTTTGAGCCACAACGTCTAATTCACCCCATTTCCGAAATACGTTTCTTTCCAGAATTGTACACCCCTTCTTTCTTAAAAACTGACACGCAATATCTTCTCCTGCTCTACCCGTAGAGATATGTTGAGTACTTTTTTGCATTTTAGGATTCTTACAAAGATAAAGATTGTATAAAATTCACAAATTGAACTTTGCTATTTTTGTTACAATCTCTCAATGAAGCAAAAAGCAGCGCTAGTATTATCAGGAGGAAGCGTCCTTGGACTTGCCCACCTAGGAGCCCTCGAAATTTTAGAAAAGGAATATGAATTTGATGCAGTCTACGGAGTCTCAGCTGGTTCGCTCATTGGAGCAAGAGTTGCGATTGGCATGAGCGCTTCTCAAATCAAAGATATATTTTTTGATACAAACTTTTTAACCCTCAGGAAAGATTTTTCACCACTTAATACAGGACTCTTAAAAGGGCAACGACTTCGTGACTACTTTAATACAATCTTGGAAAATAAAAACATTGAAGATCTACCAATCATGTTCAGAGCAGGTGCCACAGATTTTACTACAGGGTCATACGTACAAATTAAAGTAGGTAATCTTACTGATACCCTGCGCAGCTCTATTTCACTCCCCATGGTCTTTGAGCCCTACTTACATCCAGACTATGGTAAATATCTAGTTGATGGTGGCCTCACAAGAAACCTACCTTTAAAAGACGCAATCAATGAATACAAGGGTGATGTAATTATTGCAATCAATGTGAATTCAGTTGATACGCTACCAAGCGACTTTCACAAAAAGAAATTGTTTGGGTGGAGAAAAGAAATGACCAGTACTTAACACATTCCTTCGCCATTATGATGAATGCCCAGTGGCAAGAACACACAGATCCTCGTGTTTCTTTTATTAATCCAGAGCTCTCTTTGTTTGGTGGTTTTTCTGTACATAAGAAAAACTATGCACCAATTATGAAAGCCGGGAGGGAAGCTGCGGAGAAATTTCTTAAAGAAAAAACTGGCTTAGCCAGTTTTTTCTTATACCTGCATAGAACTAAAAGGTTGTAATAATTGATGCAAACGCTGGCTTAACATATGTTGGTGGCTCATTCGGCACAGGCAGAACAGTGTTGTAGTCAACTCCTCCGCCTTCCATCCCTTTGATTGTGAGATGGCCACTCCCCACCATATATATATCTCGAATTGAAGCTCCTAGTGCACGTGCATTCTGAGCATTCATCTGAGCACCCTCTCCTCCACGAATACCAAATTTACCACCAAATGAATTACCACTCTTGAAATTAAGAGAGCTCATTCCTATAGCACCCACGTTTGAAGCACCAGAATTAAATGAATATGCACCAAACGCATTCATCACTGAACCATTACTTACATATAAGTTATGAGACGCATTAAAACCAGCTGAGACATCTCCTGCATAAACTGTTGCACCATTTTTTGCATAAATACCAAAGGTTGCATTACTAAATGCTCCTACACCTTCAATATAAGTCGTACCTCCACCATATTGAGCTTGGAAACCAGCTCCCTTACTTCCAAGAACAACAACAGGACCTTCTGAATGCTCATCAATAAAGATACTTCCTCCGTAATGAGTAATAACATTTGAGGAATTAGCACCAACGAAATATACATTATCTAAACTAACTCGAGCACCGGCACCTAAGGTCCTTGTCTGGTCATGAGTTCCCGTAGTCAAACCATGTAATCCGTTGCCTGTGTTGATGATAGCCAGGCGCTTAATCGTACCTCCATTTTTACCACGTAGCTCAATTGCTGAACCCCCAGTGTACTCAATAATAGTACCGTATCGTTGTCGTAGTAAAGCAGTATTTGTAGCCGTGTCTGCTGCACGAGAAGCAGCATCAGACCCCGTAAGGACAATGTCGACGCTTGTGATTGGGTTATCTTGTTTATCAACTAAAACACCATCAGCTGTATATCGAGGAATCGTAGGAACCGGACCAATCATTGGTGCCCCTACCGTAATAATATGCGCAGCATGATTATCAAATCCAACAATTTTTTGTGTTATTCCATTAAATACAAAAGTTCCAGCAGCGAACTGTCGTGTGATTACGACTCCTGTGTTTGAAGTAGATCTTTCTAGTAGCTCCTGTACTCGCATAAATTCTTCGACATCTTCCATCATAAACGTTACGTCTTGATCAATGTGATACAAGAGATGAGCCGGTCGTGCTTCCCACTGATTTGTATCTGCATTAAACCTCTGTAGCTCATTAGAATATTCGTTATACCTTGTTTCAAAAGCTTTTGGATTCGCTGGTGATTCATCTAAACTTGCATAATCCGGCTTAAATAACCTTACTGCTCTTTTTGCAAATAACTCTTCTACATCATTTTCAGTTACCAGTGCTGATGCATCACTTCCATATTGTGTATCACTCACGTCTTCATTCGTAGCAGGCTGCGAAGAGAGCTCATCTAGAAGCGAACCTACACCAAAGGTTCCCCCTGCCATAACTCGTGCATCAAGCACCTGAGTTCCACTGGCTGTGTCTGTCAAAAGTAGTGAGTCTGAAGAGACTTGGGAACTCCCTATCTGTAAAAAAGGCATGCTAAACCCCTGTACGAAGGTAAGATGTCCAGAAAGTCCAAAGACAACTAGTGCGGCAACAATGATTGTTAATATTTTTCTTAATGATAACTTTTGAATATTCATAATTTATTATATTTATATTATTTTGTATCAAAGCATACCATAAAAGTTGATGTAGGATAATGACTAGGGAGTGTTAATCTTGCTTAGTAAGGTTGCATGAACACGAGCTTCACCTAGTTGTAGTTGCATGTATAAAAATAGAAACACTTGATTGTTGTAGATGTGTGTTATTTATCTCTAGAGAACATCGACGCCAATTCTAAACTCACTACGTTCATTAACAACTCGCTGTCCCGATCAGTCGCCTCGTCTCAGAAAAAATTTGTAGACAAATTTTATTCCTCGCAAGCTCCTTCTTTTCGATTCTCCCCACCCGGCTACAAATCACAAACAAAAGACACGCCTACGCGTGTTCTTTTGTGTGCTTTGTGCGGGTGGGGAGAATCGAACTCCCGACCACTGCTTGGAAGGCAGTTGTTATACCACTTAACTACACCCGCATGTGTAATTTGTGATTGAGAGTATACCAAAAAAGTTGCAAAAGCAAAACATCTTTTCATCTTTATAAAAAACTGTATAATGCGAACACTAAAGTTCTACTTTAGTTGACCGAATTGCACCCGTGGTGAAATGGATATCACTACGGTCTTCGGAACCGTCATTCCAGGTTCGAGTCCTGGCGGGTGCACCAAAATAAATAATGTCTTTATACTAAATATTCTCCGTCCTTAAATATTTGCTCTCCGTCTGCAAAAACTGCGGTTACATCAAGAAAGAGGTCGACATGGAATCTGGTCTTTTTAGCGCGGATACCTTCTTTCTTGTACACGGTATGTTTTTCACCAAGTGAGACATGCATTCCTAAAATTCTTTCAAACGCAGTAATATCTCGAATATAGTTTTCCCGTGTAATTGCTCGGTTCAGACCAAATCCGAGCTCTCTCACAATTGCTCGCTCCGACCCTTTAATTTTCTCGATTACATCAACAAAATCTTGTGGCGTATTATCTCCCCAGCCTGTCACAAGTCCATCTGTGATATCTATTCTAAACGGCTCCCTCATTTCAATATTAAAATTCACATCTGCAAATGCATAGATCATCAGTGATCCGTTCATTTTTGTTAAGTCTTTCGCTTCTGTAAATACTTCTCCGATAGGGAATGCTCCTCCGATGTTTTTCATCCCTCGGTAATCACCCAAGTTAGGCTTTGCCTCTTCTAACCCGTCGGTCACAACGAGCTTTTGATCACCACAAATGATCTCGAGGTTGCTTGTTGCAGAGAGTTTGTCTTGTAGCTTGTGTCCAAGACCTCGATACCATTCAGGATCATATCCAAGCGCACCAATATATGTCTCATATGAGTCTGGAGTATTCCGGTTTAAATGTCTGTGGTCCACAACTTTAATATCCCGGTCAAACAAATGCAGCCTGATCCTAAACTCGCTCAATCGAAAATCTGCTGACTGCACGAGAACAACAAGGTCATCAGCACTCATACGTTCAAGAGCGTCTAGGACCTCTTGTTTTTCATCTTCGTTAAATTGAACAAAACGAGCCTCTGGGAAATTCGCCTGATACGCTGCTGTAAGCACTTGAGACAAATCACTATCCAAGTCATAAATAACGAGCATGCGTTTTGGATCTTTGTGTTCAATGGCGAGTGTCACGATATCGTGCACGTTTTGTGTTGCAAGCCTTACCAGTTTCTCAGTAGTTTGTATATCCATGCGTGTAAGAGTACCACACAGACACCCTAATTTTATGCGTATACATGCGAGTCTCTTTCGGGATAATTTCTGTAGGTATCTTGTTCATAACATGTGAATTGCACATGTTATGAACAAAGTGCGTGTTATGCGTTTAAAACAAGCGGGGATAACCTTTGGTTATCCCCGCTTGTTTATGGTTTTGTGTATATCTTGTGGAAACTAAAGCTCTAGTTGGTATGTCCAGAAGTACTGATTTTCTTTGTCTCTAAAGTATAGGTATTGCTCATCAGCAGAAATCCCTAGATCAATAATATCTAGTGAATACTGACCCTCATCAAATGGGGAGAATAATATTTTAGAAGTAACATCATCGGTGTTAATTCGCCACACGTCATCTAAGTAAGACTCGAGTCCTTGGTACCATACATCTGGTGCATCAGCAGAAATCCGACCTACTGGCTCGGCGCAATATACCAAGATACTGTCTCCAGACCACACACACTTCTCTGCGTATGTATCAAGACCAGTGTCTGTGTATTCACCTTGTTCGTTTCTTACATATAAAGAAATTGTTTGCCCTGTCTTATATGAGACAAGTGCTCGAGATCCATCTGGAGAAAGTAGGACGTCTAGCCCCTGAGCTCCTGCAACAAAAGGAGCGGTTCGTTCTGTTGTTCGGTTTAGAGTCTGAGAAACAGTGTATGCAACAGATGAAGGGTACTGTGTCATAGTAATTGTCTCTGAGCGACCAGACCAATCTGGCTTCCAATGTTTGAGAGGAGAAGAAAAAATTTGTTTCTTATTTTGACCTAATACATCAGTGACAACAGCGACCATTCCATCAGCGCTTGCTTGTGTATATAAAATTTCTTTTTGATTGTTAATAGAGATGTCTTGAATATCTTCGGGCAAAAAAATACCTTGTAGCTTTTGAAATGTTTGAACACCTTCGATGTTCTGGTTTGTGTCTTCTTGTGAAATAGTTGATGAAAATGTTTTTACAGTATTTGAAGTAGGATCAACATACCTCAGTACCACAGAGTTCCCGTCAATAAATTCAGCCTCATAGACACGTGGAATAGTTGTGTTTGTAATCCGTGTATTTGTCAGGGTGGAGTCTGTAGTTTCGTATACATGCCCGGTTTCGACTTCGACAAATCGCATTGCAGCTTCAGTCTGCGGAACAACATTAAATAATGAGTCATTAACAATTGTTCGCCTATATACGTACCCTCCAGCCGTGGGCACCTCAGCAACTAGACGCAATCTATCAATTTGTATTTCATCTTCACCATTAGTATTGATGTCGCCCGTACCTCCTCCAGTAGTATTTGTTTCTGTATCTCCACCCCCTGAACCGTTATTAATTGGTGTTGTAGGGTTAGTTGATCCTCCTCGTCCAAATGGGAAAAATGTAAATCCTCTGTCTTCAACAGTGGAATCAACTCCTGAACTGCCGGTGCTTAAGAGCCCGCTTCCAAAATACCAGAATAAACCACCAATAAATAACAGCAAGAAACCAAAAAAAATACTTGCGGTAATTGTTTTTCTTGATGGAGCTTTCATATATAAAGATTATATCACTCTTATTAGTCTCGCCTCTGGATAACTCAATATTTTAAATACCGAACCACTAATCCGCGGCCGCGGATTAGTGGTTCGGTCATCTTATTGAGAATGATATACTAGCGTTCATGAAAGCAATCTCATGGAATGTAAACGGGTTTAGGGCCTGGAAAGAAAAAGAAGGTGCCGTTGATTTTCTGCTCTCAGAAGATCCAGACTATATTTGCTTACAAGAAACAAAAGCTCAACCTGAACAAATACAAGAGTCTGCCGCAGAATTATTCCCAAACCATCCATATCAATACTTTAACTCAGCTATTAAAAAGGGTTACTCTTCAACCGCCATTTTCTCAAAACACAAACCTCTCTCTGTTTCAAATGAAATTAAGGGACTAGATCTTGCCCTTGATGAGGGCCGAGTTATTACTGCAGAATTTAAAGAGTGTTATGTAGTAACTGTATATACACCAAATTCAAAACCTGACCTGGCACGTGTTGATTACAGACATCAAGAATGGGATGTAAAATTCCTCAAATATCTCAAGAAGCTTGAGAAAAAGAAACCCGTTGTGCTTTGTGGTGACCTAAACGTTGCACACACAGAAATTGATCTTAAAAACCCAGGATCAAACAAAACCACAGCAAAAAATCCTGGAAACCCTGGTTTCACAGACAAGGAACGCGCCGGTTTCACGAATTACGTTACACAAGGTTTCATAGACACGTTCAGGCACCTCTATCCAGACACAATCGAGCGTTATTCTTGGTGGTCATACCGTTTCGGCGCACGAGCCAACAATGCAGGCTGGAGAATTGACTACTTTTTAATTTCAGATGAACTCAAAGAAAGACTTAAAGATGCAAAAATACACGATGACATTCATGGATCAGACCACTGCCCAATCTCTATTGAATTACAATAAAAAGGTATACTAAGAGTATTATTTAGGTTATAAAAAATGTATGAATAAATTACTTTCCGTTGTTATCGTTATCTTATTAGTAGTGGTTGGATACCTATGGACGCAAAAAGGCACAACAGATAAGCCAGAACTTCAAAATGAAGCCCTGAGCGCAACTGACGTGAATCAAGAAGTGCCTGAGGATACAATCATTGAAGTGACAGAGCCTGCTCTCGTTGCAGCCACTACTGGTGAGGCAGTTGCGACCAACTTCTGTGCAGATCTAAAAGCAGGAATCCCTGGTTCAGCAGGGTTCCATATCACTATTGATGTAGCTTCTGGAGAATTAATCAAAGACGCATCTACAATTAAAGGCTGCGTATATGCAATCGATGGTTCTTACGGAACCTGGGGACCATTTGAAGGACAAGTTGCTACATACAAGCTACTAGCCTCAGACGGAACTATACTCGACGAAGGGTTCTTCCAAACTATGGATTCGGACTGGTTAACTTTGGCGTTGGCGGGAGATGATATTGCATACGAGACCACCATATCTTTTGATCCCCTGACCTATGTCTCAGGTACTCTTGTCGTACAAAATGAAAACCCGAGCGGTGAAGCAGGGCTTGAATCGAATTTCACAGTCCCTGTCACGTTCTAAGGAACTACAAAACTACTAAAACAAAAAACCGGCTGTACCGGTTTTTTGTT
>CALGNJ010000006.1 GCA_937958705.1 Minisyncoccota bacterium
AAGAAGTTATAGTCCATACCAGTAGTAATGCTGGAGTAAGGTATGCGTGAGACAGGTTGGTTATTATCTACTGCGGGCGTCGATTTTTAAGGAGATCTGCTTCTAGTACGAGAGGACCGAAGTGGACTGACCTCTGGTGTACCGGCTGTCGTGTCAACGGCACCGCCGGGTAGCTAAGTTGGGAATGGATAACTTCTGAAAGCATCTAAGAAGGAAGCCAACTCCAAGATCAGAAATCATTGAGACCCCTAGGAGATGACTAGGTGATAGGCCCAACGTGTACGCACAGTAATGTGTTCAGCGAAAGGGTACTAATACGTCAAGAAAATCTTATAATGAGGAAATTACAAAGTCATGTAATGAGATATTGCTTTTATAAGAAAATGCAATACGAGAAAAGACATTAGATTTTATTTAGATATTTGAATGTTAATATTCAAGCGAGTGAGCGTAAAATATATAAGACGTACGTGCTTTTATATTCAACACTTATACGTTCTGTTTTGGTGTTTTGGGGGAGGGGTCACACCTGTTCTCATTTCGAACACAGAAGTTAAGCCTTCTACCACCGATGGTACTGCTATGCGGGAGAGTAGGTAGACGCCAGCACAGAGCGTATAAAACGAAAAACTAGTCATAACGACTAGTTTTTCTTTTAAAAATTAAAAATTTCGAACACAGAAGTTGCGTCTTACACCACCACTGATACTGCACTGTAGATATCTGGGTCAAGTAGAGACGCTAGCGAGAGAGCGTATAAGATTACATTCACTGATTAGTTCAGTGTTTTTTCTTTGTTATAATGGTCCTCGGGTGTGTGGGAGTAAGAAGCTGCAGAAA
This sequence comes from Minisyncoccota bacterium, assembly GCA_937958705.1. Taxonomy (GTDB): domain Bacteria; phylum Patescibacteriota; class Minisyncoccia; order Phycocordibacterales; genus JAHDEI01. The sequence continues at coordinate 841 of CALGNJ010000006.1, forward strand.
CTTCTGAAGGTCTGTCAGGTGATGACTGAAACAAGTCATGTAAATCTATTCGGCAAATCAACAGTGGTTTGCACCATGTCATCCGAAGTAGATGACGAGATGGGAACCACACACTTACTTATATAATCATAGTCCTATAAAGGACTATTTTCTTTGTGCAAAATTATTTATAAAAACAGTTGAAATTATCGGAGCAAGAAATTTTGGAATGTGTATGAGTTCACATATTGAGAATAATGTCACTATATCTTTCTTTGGTAGATCTGATTCATATGCACACCTGCGTGAGGTGTGCACAAAATAGACATGTTTAAAGCCGGGCGATCGTTTGCCCGGCTTTCCGTTAGATAGAACTTTCTTCCCATTTGATAGTTTCATCGATATCTGGAAGATAAGGGTGACTTTTTGTAAGGACCGTCCATAGTTCGACAAATATCTTAACAGGATTACAATAACTTTCTCGGTCAACAGTGGTGCCACATCGTGATGAAACAGACCAGGTTACCTCACTGTCTTTGAAAGCAGTTACTTGTGTGTGAAGAGATTCACCTGTCTTTTTATGAAAAGCCGAGTGGATACCTCGTATACAGACTGACACTTCACCAACTTTGTTATTGAGTGTTGTAATTGATTCCACTGAACACTCCTTAAGAAAATCGATGAGTCCTGGATACTTTATTGAAAGCATTGATGGGTGACAATTTATCCTCAGATAACCTCTATCGATTTTATTATGATTATACCCAGGAGAAATACCGAGGTGCGTTTTACCCCCACTTACTCCAGCCACAGTAATAGCTTTGTCTCGGTGCCATTCTTTTGGGAGTTTATCGTCTTTAAAATACACATGTATCATTTTGTGCTCCTTTCAATTTTGCCTGCTGCACAGGTCAATAAAGCGTTGATACTAATTAAGGCACAGTGCCAAATATATTTATACCATTTATGCTGTAAAAAACAATCTCTCCCAGAGCTATGGCTTTGAGGGATTCTAAGGTTTAACCGCACTTAATTTCATCTCCTATGGGTTAAACTTGTGGGAATCGTGCGAGGTGGGCGTTTACGTGTGTGAATAATGCTAAAATAGAGCGAATGCCAGATACGAATAGCTACGACATACCTACTTTACTTGATGATACAAAGCGTGAAGAACTATATGGACCTGAGATGGACCCTTTGGTTGCTCAGCTTTTTTATAATCGAGATATTACAGACAAGAAAGATATAGATTCTTTCTTTGAGTTTAATTGGTCAGGAATTCATGACCCATTTCTTTTTAAAGATATGGACAAAGCTGTAGAGCGTATTTTACTTGCGATATCTAATAACGAAAAAATTTTAATATATTCAGACTATGATACAGATGGTATTCCTGGAGGGGCTTTGTTGTATAGTTTTTTTACTAAGATTGGATACGAAAACTTTTCAAACTACATTCCTAATAGAAACAAAGATGGGTACTCGTTAAACATGCCAGCATGTGAAAAGTTTGTGAACGATGAGGTGCAGGTTCTCATAACGGTAGACTGTGGGATTACTGATAACGTGGAAATTGATTATTTAATGAAAAACGGTGTAGACGTGATTGTGACAGATCACCACTTGCCTGAGGGAGACGTGCCCGCTGCATTTGCTGTCATCGATCACAAACAAGCAGGCTGCGCATACCCAGATGACAACCTGTGTGGGTGTGCAATTGCATGGAAGTTGTCATGCGCACTATTAACGAAAGGGAAAGAGCAAGGGGTAGCAGGTTTTAAAGATGTTCAGGATGGTTGGGAAAAGACACTACTTGATTTAGTTGCTATCTCTACGGTGTGTGACATGGTGCCACTGGTGGGAGAGAACCGGCTCTTGGTTCATTTTGGGAAAATCATGTTGGGTCTTTCAGCCAGGCCGGGACTACACACTATTTTCAAAAAAGCTCGTTTAAATGCACAGCACCTTCAAACAGACGATATCGCGTTTATGATTGGTCCGCGTATTAATGCAGCTTCCAGGTTAGATGACCCAATGATTGCATTTAAAGCACTTGCAGAAAGTGGTGCTGAAGCAATAGCATCAGCAGAAATGCTCGAAAAACTCAACAACCGTCGAAAATATATGACCGCAAAAATTATGAAAGAGGTATGGGGTAAGCTTGAAAACAAAGATGACGGACCAGTGATTGTGATAGGTAATCCAGAATGGCCGCTCGGTATCTTGGGGCTTATTGCCGGTAAGATTGCTGACCGTGAAAAAAAACCAACATTTGTATGGTCCAGGGTAGGGGATCACATTAAAGGTTCGTGTCGTTCTGGGTCTGATATTTCTGTCTTTTCGCTCATGCAACATGCCAGAGAAACTTTCGACGGGTTTGGCGGGCACGCTGCTTCGGGTGGGTTTGAAACAGACGGAGAAAAGGTCCACTTTATGCAGGAAATACTCTCGCAAAAAGTTCCCAACGCCGAACGCATCACCAAGGACAAGATTCATATTGATGCAGAGCTTGCTATCGATCGAGTGAATCAAGATACTCACACACTGGTTCATAAGCTGGAGCCATTTGGGATAAAAAACCCAAAACCACTATTTATATTTTCACACGAGGTTGCGCACATCCGCCCGTTTGGTAAAGCACAGAACCATATTGAGCTTGGGTTTAAAAATAGCCGAGGCAGAATCATCAAGGCGATTGCATTTTTTAGAGAAGATTTACTCGAGAAAAACCTTAAGCCGGGTGACCAGGTGCGTTTTGTTGGAACCTTAGAGAAAGAAGTTTATAACAACAATCACTACATATCACTACGCTTACACGATATACTATAGCGATATGAAAATTGTAACGTGGAATGTATATAAGGACAATAAAACAATCGAGCAGGCTGCACAAAAGGTTAAAGACGTAGATGCAGATGTTGTTTGTTTACAAGAGGTTCCGAGAGATAAGATAGGGCTTTTTACTGAGCATTATCCGTATCATGCATCTGCTATGGAGACGTGGACAGAAAGAAAGTCAGGTGATGAAATTAGTATTCTAAACCTTATTCTTTCGAAACATGAGCTGCACGATATTGCCATTGAAGATATAAGTCTTGGGGCTATTTATTCGACCACTAAGTACACAAAATTTAGCTCGGAGTTTATCAGTGCTTCATTTACACATCATGGAACAGAATATCAAATCTGTAATGCACACCTGCGCTGCGTTGCTCCACCATCAGTGCGTATCAAACAACTCAATCAGATACTCGAACTTTTAGATGAATCAAAAGAGCAAATTATTTGCGGTGATTTAAATACCTTCTCTTGGCCGCTAATTAATCTCATGGTTTGGAAACGATATAAGTACACGCTCAAAGAATTGATGACGAACGGCAGGAGGTTATTCGGAAAAATATTTAATGAGCACGGACTGCAAAATCCACATATAGGTTCATGGACTTGGAAATATTTTCCAGTTCAGTATGACTATATTTTAGTTGATAAAGACATTCAGGTTACAGGCGCATACAAAGACCGGAAGCTGGCAGGGTCAGATCATTTCATGTTGATTGCGGATCTACATACGAAAAAAGATTAATTATGTATATGAAATACACCAGACTTACAAAAGAATATTTTGATTCACTTGATCCTGAATCAAGTCATGTACTGGTATGTGCAACAGGTGCTGCACTGCCAGTGTCTTTTATTGCACATACATATATTGTGACTGTGCAGGGCGGTGTAGCTAGGAGATATGATGTGATACACCATGCTTCACAACGAGCGACAGGGAAGGACTATCTATATATAAATTATTACAAACCATGGCAAGGAATTCTTAGAGTGTATAAAAAAAATGGAAAGGGAGAAGGGGCACGATCACACCCATATCTGGCGAAGAAGTATTCAGGAGAAGATGCAGCGCAAGCTATTTCAAAAATCAAGGAGGTGTATCAAAATTATCCATATAAACATACGTATAGATTCTGGTGGCCAAATTGTAATACATTTACCGCATGGCTACTTGCTGAGGTTGGTTTAGATATCAAACTCCCACGTACTGCTATTGGTAAGAATTTCTTCAAGAAATAGTCTAGGGGTCTGGTACAATACTCACATGAAAGAATTAGCTATTTATACAGATGGATCATCACTCGGAAATCCAGGTGTGGGAGGATGGGGTGCAGTCTTTGTCGGAAACAAACAGGCGCTCGAGATGGGTGAGAAACACGCGGACGTAACCAATAACCAAATGGAGCTTTTGGCGGTATACAAAGCTCTTGAAGAAATTGTGGACCTTGGTATTCGAGATTACGTGATTACTGTTCACTCTGACTCTATGTATGTAGTGAACGGAATGAATGAGTGGATTTATAATTGGCAGAAGAAGAATTGGAAAAAGTCAGATGGTAAACCAGTTTTAAATAAAGATTTGTGGGAAGACATACAGCGAGTTAGAGAATTTGTAGAAATTGAAAATAAAGTTTTATTCCAACATGTGAAGGCCCATGCAGGACATGTATATAACGAGCGTGCAGATGATATTGCCCGCGGGTTAGCAGAAGGAGAGGACATTATGTTATTTTCGGGAAAAGAATCTGACTATACAATTAGGGCAGAGTAATACGAAAATAAAAAACATGGCGAGATTAAATCTCGCCATGTTTTTTATTACACAGAAAGATACAGTACACACATGTACAAACATATCAGTTTCCACCCTATCTTTTATTGTGTGTTTAGCTTTGTGGGCGGTATTTTGATAACTCAGTTGTTTGAGGGAGCAGTTCTTATTGCAATTGGAGTAGGAATATTACTCATTGTTCTTTATGTGCAGCATAGAAAATATATCTTTGTACTGATGGCGCTGTTTTTTATTATTGGATTTGTTCGCGCAGAGGTTTGGGATCACTTGTACGCAACTCATACTCTAGAAGTAGGGGAGGTTGCCACGTTTGGATATGTTTCAAGAGAGCCTGAAATTAAAGATACACATAGTAGGCTTGTGATGACGATTGATACTAGTCACGAGCGTGTACTCGTAACCACTATGAAATACCCAGAAATTACGTATGGAGACTACCTACATATATCTGGAGAGCTGGAACTGCCAGCCCCCTTTGAGACAGACACGGGCCGCACGTTTAATTACGATACATTTTTAAAGAAAGATAAAATTTACTACACGATGAGATATCCTGAAGTTCGGATTATTTCTCGTGGTACACATGGAAATTATCTTACTACATTCTTACTCGCTCTAAAGGCGCGACTGGTTTTGCAAATACAAAAGTACTTGCCCGAACCACACTCATCATTACTTGCAGGTTTACTGGTCGGAGCAAAATCATCTCTAGGAGAAGAGCTGCTCGATGATTTGCGTACAACAGGTGTGATACATATTGTGGTGCTCTCTGGATTTAATGTAACTATCATTGCCGAGGCGATCATGAGAGTACTTGCGTTTCTTGGTTTGGTTGGGTCAAGCATTGCTGGTTCTGTTGCAATTTTGTTTTTCACTATTATGACCGGAGCATCAGCTACAGTGGTGAGGGCTGCACTCATGGCATTTCTAGTTCTTTTGGCGCGTGCAACAGGGTATCACTCAGAAATAACGCGGGCTTTGTTTGTTGCGGGATTGGTAATGATTTTTCATAACCCTATGATCCTTTTATATGACCCGTCCTTTCAATTGTCATTTCTTGCGACACTTGGATTGATTGTGTTGGTGCCGTGGATAGAAACAAAGCTCATATGGATTCCTAAGACTGCGTTTGACTTTAGAGGTCTTGCTGCTGCATCACTTGGAACACAATTATTCGTTCTTCCTATGCTTATTTGGATGACAGGAGAGATATCTTTTGTTTCTCCGCTCGTGAACATACTCGTACTGTGGGTGGTGCCATTCACTATGCTGATTGGGTTCATCATGATTATTGCATCAGTTCTTTCTTCCGTGTTAGTCATTCCGATAATGACAGTAGCATGGTTTCTGTTGGGATATATTCTTACTATTGTGCAGTGGTTTGCCAAGATACCATTTGCCTCTATTCATGTACCAGCAATTTCGGTAGCATCACTCATACTTATGTATGCTGTATATATTGCTATTTGGTTGTATAATAAGGAGATATGGAAGAACAAGTAAAAACAAGGAAAAAAATTGATACATATGGCTACAAAGGATGGCTCAATTCAGATAGTTTCATTAAGA
>CALGNJ010000007.1 GCA_937958705.1 Minisyncoccota bacterium
CCGTACACTTGTACGTCTTGGTGATTTTTTTCTTGTCTCCTTGAACTAATTCTTGTTTAACACTTCTCTTTTTTCAGGAACGCATATTGTGGTGAACTAAATAAACAAAGCGTGCGTACGCCCGCTTTGTTTGTTATCAAAAATTTTTTTACAAGTAAAAAAACCCGCCGATATTCTGGCGGGTTTCACGTTTCTGTGAGGTGGAGTCTAAATAAGTGCACCACCTTTCATAAATATCATGACGACGATTGCTAGCGAAATCACTTGGCTAATCGCCATGGCCCAAAACATCTTAGTGTTCCGAGTCTGTGCAGCAACAAGCATAAAAACTGTTTGAAGTACAAGAAATATAATGAACATTCCTGCTGAAGCACCGTCGGCACTCTCAGATTTTAAAACACTCAGCAGTCCTGGAACCATTGCGAGCGGATTCATCAATGAAATGAATCCTGCCATATCATTGAACTTTGAGTGTTTAGTGACCTTATCAGTCAGGCGATAAATATTTTCCACGATAGTCTCCTCATGTTTGTGGTGCGTTTCCGCAAGATTTTATCTTGAACCAAGAATAACAAATATTTGACATATTGTCAATAGATGGTATAGAAATTATAGGTACTTAGTAAGCCAGGTTTTACGGTGAAGTGCGCAAGCTCCATGTTCCTTAATTGCCTTGATATGTGCGACTGTTCCATAGCCTTTGTGTTGTTCGAACCCGTACTGAGGATATGTAATACCGTACTCTTCCATTATTTCGTCTCGTGCCACCTTGGCGATTACTGAAGCAAGTGAGATCGCAAAGACCTTGCCATCCCCTCCAATAATAGTTTTTTGTTTGTAATACGTGTCGGGTGCACGAAGTGACCCATCAAGAAAAATATAGTCTGTGGAAACTAAGCCATCTTTGGCAGCAATCTTAAGAGACCTCTCAATACCGCTTTTGAGACACGCACTAATCCCTTCTTGATCAATCTTCTCGGCTGACCCATACTGAATTGTGTAATTAATTAAACCCTTATCTTGTAGCTCTTGCGCGGTTTTAGCAAAAAGTCTCCGTTTGTTTACGTGGACTTTTTTAGAATCATTCATACCTTCAAAATAGGTCTCAATCTCCTTATGGTCTTGAGCCTTGTACCACACAGCGCACACAGCAACAGGACCAGCGACCGGCCCCCTTCCTACCTCATCTATCCCTACGATCATATTCTCTGAACGTAATGCTCTGGTAATTATTTTCTGAAAGTCGTTCCTTTTGCGCTTCATACACATACAGTGTACCAGAGACGAGTTCCAATCTGGATTGGAACTCGTAATGACAGTTTTATAAGTTCAAGATAACAATTTCATTTAATGTATTTATAGACATAATTACTCGTATGCATTCATTACGATTTGGTGAGCGAAAGGTTGGTGAGTTTTATCATATCTTCAATAGAGGAAACAACAAACGAGAGACTTTTCTTGATGTCCAAGACATAGAACAATTTGTTTCATTGCTTGAAAAGAAAAATACAGACAAAAACACAAAGAAGTCTCTAGTCTCGATTATTAGTTTTAGTATTTTAAATAATCATTTTCACCTACTTGCCAGGCAAGAACAAGAAGGTGGAATACAAACTTTTATGCATCGGATTGGCATTGCCTACACTATGTACTTTAATAAAAAATACGACACAACAGGATCTTTATTCCAAGGTAAGTATAAATTTGTTCTAGTCCCTCTTGATCAACTACAATCAAAAATAGTATATGTGAATTGTAACCATAAAATTCACAACCTTCAGCCTGTATTTAAAAATACCTCAGGAATAGTCTGTCTCAAAGAAAAACAAGAGATATTTCAAGTTAAAGAATCTCTGAATTATTTTGACTCAATTAAACATCTTGAAAAGTACGCCGAGAGCGAGATCTTACATATACAACATCAACGAAATCAGTCATTGTTGTCTAAAAATGAACTATGATTAACTTGAGTTCCAATCTGGATTGGAACTCAGCGTTTTGGACCAGAATGATAGCGGGCCGATTTTCTTGAATCGTCCAACTTTTGTACGATGAATAGAAAACGCAAGTCCCACAAAACCAAGTTTACTTGCGATGTCTTCAGCGAGTGTTCTCATGTACGTCCCTGAGCTACATACCGCTCTAAACTTTAGAATGTAAAATTCACCATCAGCAGCGCTTTCAAGCTCGGCATATCTCTTTCTAATATCTGGTCTACGAAAATCATTTCCTAGTGCTTTAGTGTGTTCTGTTACCGGCTTTATTGATTCAATCTTTTGTGAGATCTGGGAAAATAGTTCTTGTGTCGTAACAGACTCTGTTCCAATATGTTGGATAGAAAATATCTCTACATCTTTTGTAGGAATCTCGACAGAGTCGATATCTCCTTCTAATGCATATTTAAATAGTGGTTTCCCATTCACTGTTTTTGATGAGAATGCGGGATATGGAATTGTCCGCTTTCCAGAAAGCTCTTCGAGCACGGTACGAATCTCTTCCGTCGTCGGAGCATCCTGTGGTCGCTCTGGTCCAAGTTGTGCCATACCAAGCACATCACCTGTATCTGTTTTCATTCCTACAAGTACCTCAAACACATACTCTTTATCAAGACCCATATAGTTTTTTTGCCTCTTACACTCCTCTCCAACTAATACAAGCAGAGTCCCTGACGCAAGAGGATCAAGTCTTCCAGCATATGACATAGGCACGGCTGCATAGGCATGATTCTCAGCCTTAAAATTATCAAGCACCTCAAGAGGTGTCTCTCCGATTTCTTTATTGAGTATTAGATATTTCGGTAATTTCATCTTGTGTTACTACGTTATATGGAACAGTGACTACAACCTCTACAGACTCGATATTTACAGGTACCTTTACAAATACTTTTTTAAAACTATCCTGTGGTTTGAACTCTATCTTTTGGACTAATCCAGCAACATACACGTTGTATCCTGGAAGAGTCACCGCATCACCCACAGCAACTTCAAAGTCCCGTGGTACATCTACTCGCATAGTTCCCCCGCCTTGCCCGATTGATTCAAAAGAAACGTCTCGCAGATTCATGATTGTTGAATTTTTTGGAGCCGAGAATAATAAAATTTTTGAACCTGTATTGTTTGATCTCGCCACTGTCCCGAGTGTAATAAAATCAGAGAACAAAGCCAGGTCACCAACAGACACTCCCTCTTTAAGTCCTGCATCAATGGTATAGATATCATACGGACTAAATGGTGGTTTCTTAATTACCCCCGCCACTACTTTTGAAAGACCTGTGCCATTTCCAAGCAGCCTCAATAGTTCTTCGTTGCGTTCCCTCAGTGCAGCAATACCAAATTCATCAGCCTTCATTTGATTAATCTCTTGCTGTAGTTTTGTGTTTTCTTGTATAAGATCTTGCTTGCTTACTGTGGTACTAAATACAGCATCCTTTGCATTATTTGTGACAGAAACCACCCCTGACCCGAGTGACGTGATGGTCCCCCCAAGCAATGTAAACAATCCTAAAGCAATACTAAAAACAAAAATGGCCACAAGTGTCTTGAGCCAGAAGTTTTTGCGTTGTTGTCTTTTTTTACTGGATAATCGGTAACTCATTGTCGTATGATACTAATGTTTCTTCGTAATCTTCAAGATTCTCTAGGATAACTCCTGTTCCTCGTGCTACTGCAGTTAACGGGTCAGCCACAATATGCACCGGCACTTTAATTGCCTGTGAGATGTATTTATCAATTCCATCAATAAGTGCCCCTCCTCCCGAAAGATAAATACCTGAACCAATCGTGTCAGAAAGAATCTCTGGCGGTGTTGTTTCAATAACTCCTCTAATGGCATCCAGAAGAGTCTCCACCGAGTTTTGCATCGCATTCCTGACATCTTTATCTGTAACCTCCATCTCTTTTGGTAGTCCTGAAATGAGGTCCCGTCCTCGCATTTTTCCTTTCTTTTTTTCTTGTTTCTCAATCACTCGTCCAACTGACATCTTTAGATCCTCCGCAGTCTTCTCTCCAATGAGTACTTTATATGTATCTCGCATGTACGTGATAATATCTTGATTAAACTTATCGCCGGCAATTTTAATATTTTTTGAATTTACAATTCCACCAAGTGACATGACTGCAATATCTGTTGTTCCCCCTCCAATGTCAATTAAGATAGTTCCTTTTGCTGCTTTGACAGGGAGCCGGTCTCCGATAGCTGCAGCCATTGGCTCTTCAATAATATAGACCTCTCGTGCTCCTGCGTCTGTCGCTGCATCTCGCACCGCACGCGTCTCTACGTTTGTAATACCAGAAGGAACACCAACAATAACTCGAGGTCCCATAAGTTTTCCGTATTCTTTCTCTGCTTTGTTAATCAAATATGCAATCATCTCTCCTGCAACTTCAAAGTTCGAAATTACTCCGTCGATAATAGGTCGTTCCGCTGTGATGTGCGCAGGTGTCCGACCAAGCATTTCTTTTGCCGCTGCACCTACCGCAACTACTCGGTTAGTTTTTTTATTTAAAGCCACAACAGACGGCTCGTCAATTACCACTCCTTTCCCTGCTAAATACACCAATGTATTGGCTGTTCCAAGGTCAATTCCAATATCATTTGAAACCAATCTAAATAGTTTGTTTTTTATTTTTCTAAATGTAGATGGAGATTCCATAATGTATACAATAATAGCAGGAAGCTGCTTATTTTCCAATTTACGCAACAAGAAAAGGCACCCTTCCAGGAGCCTTTTATTTTTTTGATTCTAGGGATCTCTGTGAATCTAAGCAGAGAGGCTGCACGCTGTCCAGAAACACAGACCTCCCACAAAAGTCAGGAGGAACTTTACCTCAATACTCACTGCTCGTTCTGGGTTGATGAAACCCACAAAAACGAACGCGAAGCAGACCACAGCCGTCACTAGAAAGAATGAAACTCCTATAAGGTGTCGTTTCGTTTCTTTATCAAATTCTTGCTTCCACTCATTCTTCATATCTTTATTTCCCTTGCTTTTATTAGTGAGTACTAGGCATTACGATACTTATAAAATATATAATTGTCAAATATTCATTTGTAAATTTTTTCAGTTGGTGTTGTTTGTTATAATTTAAAAATGTCATTTACGCACCTACACGTACACTCCCACTATTCCCTACTGAATGCACTTCCTAAGATTCCAGATCTTGTGAAGCGTGCAAAGAAAAACGGGCAAGCTGCACTTGCTCTTACTGATGACGCAAACCTATATGGTGCAGTCGAGTTTTACAAGACTTGTAACAAAGAAGGTATCAAACCAATCATTGGTGTTGATTTTTACATGGCAACCAGAACCAGGACGGATAAAGTTGCGGGAATCGATAATCGTCGATACCGTCTGGTTCTTCTAGCAAAAAACACCAACGGATACCAAAACTTGATGCGACTTGTTTCCCGGGCATACACAGAAGGGTTTTACTACAAAGCCAGGATCGACCGTGAACTACTCGAAGAGTACAAAGATGATCTTGTTTGTATTATTCCTCAGTTCTCGGGAGAAACATCTGGACACCTTAAATTAAATAACAAAGAACGATCAGAAGAATCACTTAATTTTTATAAAAAACTTTTTGGAGATGATTTGTATCTCGAAGTCTTACACCAGCCTGGGATTGAAGGACAGACAGAACTCCGAGAAAAGATAATTAACTTTGGTAAAGAACACGACGTAAAACTTGTTGCGACTGGTGACACGTATTATCTGGATCTTCCAGATAAAGCAGCTCGAGAGGTTCTTGTTGATGTAGGAAACGTAAAGATGGGTGGTGGATTCCATAACGAAGCAGAAGACTTCTCTTTCCAAAAACCGGTAGACATCAAAAAACAGTTCAAAGATATTCCTGAGGCAATCTCAAACACACAAGAAATTGTAGATAAATGTAACGTGGAAATTGAACTTGGTGTATGGACCTTCCCCAGCTTTGTCTTAGACGAAGGAGAGACCGCCGAGTCGCAACTCCTGAAAGCGGCGATGAAAGGATTTGAGACCCGTGGACTTGAACAAACAGATGAGTACATGAAACGTCTTCGGTACGAGCTGGAAGTAATTGAAAACAAAGGATACTCGACGTACTTCCTGGTGGTATCTGACTTATTCCGGGCGGCGAAAGAACGTGACATTGAAACAAACACCCGTGGTTCCGCTGCTGGTTGTTTAACATCGTATCTAATTCACATCACAAACATTGACCCTATTGCATACAAACTTCCCTTCGAACGATTCTTGAACCCAGAACGTCCTTCTCCTCCTGATGTTGATATGGATATTGCCGATGATAAACGGGACGAACTGATTGAATACACGAGACAAAAGTATGGTGCTGATAAGGTGGCACAGATTGGTACCTTTGGAACTATGGCGGCTCGTGGAGCTTGTCGGGATGCAGCTCGTGCTATGGGATATCCATATCAAAAAGGAGACCAGATTTCTAAACTTATTCCTATGGGAAAGCAAGGATTCCCTATGACTATTACTCGTGCGCTCAAAGAAACTCCAGACCTCAAGGCTCTCTACGGTGCAGACCCTGAGGCGAAAGACATCATTGATATGGCACAAAAAATTGAAGGGTGTGCCCGTCACATTTCTGTGCACGCGGCTGGTGTTGTTATTGCGCCTGATGAGATCACCAAGTACACACCGGTACAAATTGACCCCAAGGGTGGAAAACTGATTACCCAATATAACATGCACGCCGTTGAAGACGCAGGTCTTTTAAAATATGACTTTCTAGGGCTCAAGAACTTGACGATCATTCATGAAACCATGAAAAGACTGCGTAAAACTCGGGGTATCGAATTTGATCTGCAGACTATTCCTCTTGATGACCCTGCCGCATTTAAGATGTTTGCTGACGGACAAACATACGGTATTTTCCAAATGGCTTCTGAAGGAATGACCAAATGGCTTAAAGAACTAAAACCAACAACGATTCATGACATCAATGCTATGGTGGCATTGTATCGTCCGGGTCCCATGGACTTCATCCCCGACTATATTGAGCGTAAATATAATCCGTCGAAAGTAAAATACCCTGACCCACGAATGGAGCCGTTCTTGTCTGACTCTCTTGGGCTCATGATTTACCAAGAAGACGTGATGCTTATTGCCGTGGAAATCGCAGGATATTCGTGGCTTGAAGCTGATAAATTCCGTAAAGCCATGGGTAAGAAGATTCCAGAAGTTATGGCCGAGCAGGAAGAAAAATTCACCACAGGTTGCATCGCAAACGGAATGAAAGAAAAAGTTGTGACAAAACTATGGGAAGATATCACCAAATTTGCCGCCTACGGATTCAACAAGTCTCATGCTGCCTCATATGGTCGTGTTGCATACCAAACGGCATACTTGAAAGCAAACTACCCTTCTGAATACATGGCGGCTCTGTTGTCTGCTGACTCTGGTGATAACGAGAGGATTGCAAAGGCGGTTGAAGAATGTCGAGTGATGGGAATTCCTGTCTTGCCTCCGGACGTAAATGAGTCATTCGAAGACTTTGGAGTAACAGCCGGAGCAACACGTGCTGATGACACTATTAGGTTTGGACTACGAACTATTAAAAACTTTGGAGATAACCTCGCGACAACTATTGTTGCTGAGAGAAAAGCAAACGGAAAGTTTGAATCACTTGAAGACTTCTTGTTGCGAGTTAACGGTCGTGACCTAAACAAAAAATCTCTTGAAGCCCTTGCTCTTGCTGGAGGTCTTGATTCCCTAGCTGACAGGAGTGCTGTTGTAGGAAATCTGGATGACCTCTTAGGGTTTGCTAAGTCTCAGCGAGAACAAAATAAGGCGCAAGACTCTTTATTCTCAATGATGACAGACGACCAAGCTCAGTCACACCTCAATCTACTGCCAGTTGAAGGAAAGACTATTCGAGTCAAAACAACAGGGATGGAATTTGAAATAATAAACGAACTCCCTCTTTCAAAGAAAGATACACTTTTTTGGGAGAAGCAACTTTTGGGACTGTATGTGACTGGACACCCAATCGGAAAAAAGAATCAACAAAAAATTATCAGCATGGGTATGGATGTTAAGACCACAAAGAATGCTGCCTCTGGTGTTAGGAAGGTAATCGGTATTGTAGACGCAGTTAAAGAAATACAAACTAAAAAAGGTGACACTATGGCATTTGTGAGTTTCTCTGACACACATGAAAGTATTGAGTTAGTTGTGTTCCCTGATGCATACAAGGAGAACAAAGAGCTACTCCATGGTGATGGAATCCTGCAAGTAGTCGGAAAACTTAACCGTCGAGACGGTGAAGTATCTCTCTTGCTCGACAAAGTAAAACGACTTTAAGTCTATGCGAGAAACTCTGTTCTTTGTATGGAGTTTCTTTTTTATAAAAAAGAAACGCATCTTGTGATGCAGTAATTAGGTCAGCAACCTGAGGAGGAGAGATATGACAAAGCAAACAAATGCCTTAAAGGCATACCTTGAGCGGAAAAATAAAGATGTAATCCCATCCATCGGCCTCGACCAAGCAGTCCGGTATGTTCTTGGTAAAAAAAATGGACACAAACACAGTGCCCTGAATGAACTGTTGGTAGATGCTGTGAAGAGCGGTGACTTGCTGGTCGCAGAACAAATCTGCATGCGCAGCGACCTTGAGCTTACGCGGAATGATCACATGACTATTGCTGAATATCATCTGTCCCGAACTCGTATCTGCAGTGTTGAGACTGCTGTGCGCGATATGGATTTTGATATCTTCGTCGGATGGTGCGCAGAACTCCTACGGACCAGGCCAATTCATCTGTCCAAAACTGCGCTCACCTGGCTTAAAAGACAGCCTGTCATTCTTGGCATTGGGCCTGCTCTTTCTTAAACGCATATTCTATATGCACACTAGTTCGCCCCGACTATAAGCCGGGACGATATTTTTATAAAAACACTTTGATTGATACAATAGTCAAACTATGGAAAAACACGATAACCTTTACAAAATCCGCCATTCATTTGCGCACGTACTAGCTATTGCAGTGCTTGATACCTACCCTGATGCAAAGCTCGCGATTGGACCAGCAATTGATACCGGGTTCTACTACGATATTGATTTTGGCGACGCAAAAATCTCTGATGATCACCTGAAAGACCTCCAAAAGAAAATGAAAAAACTAGCCGGTCGTGGGTTGGAATTTTCTGGACGAGTAGTTACAACCAAAGAAGCTCTAGAGCACTACAAAGATAACCCGTATAAATCTGAACTTATCAATGAGTTTGCAGCCGAAGATAAAGAGTTAACTCTCTACAACACAGGTGATATTTTTGTAGACCTTTGTGCAGGTGGACATGTTGAAAACACGAAAGAACTCCCTCTTGATGCATTCAAACTAGACAAAGTTGCTGGTGCGTACTGGCGAGGAGATGAGAAAAATAAAATGCTTACTCGTATCTATGGACTGGCATTTGAAAACAAAGAAGGACTCGTGGCGCACCAGGCAATGATTGCTGAGGCAAAAAAGAGAGACCACCGGAAGCTTGGTAAAGAACTTGGTCTCTTCACCTTCTCAGAGCTAGTTGGTCCCGGACTTCCCCTGTGGACACCAAAAGGAACAATGCTCCGAAAAACTATTGATGACTTTGTACAAGAACTTCGTGCAGAGAAAGGGTATAACCCAGTGACGATTCCCCACATCACAAAAGCTGATTTATATAAAACGTCAGGACACTACGACAAATTCGCAGACGACTTGTTCAAGGTAGTTTCTCGAGAAGGAAAAGACTACTTCTTGAAACCAATGAACTGCCCTCACCACACACAAATCTTTGATGCAGAGCCACGTTCATACAAAGCAATGCCTCAACGGTATTCAGACACCACTATGGTGTATCGAGACGAACAGTCTGGAGAGCTTGGTGGATTAACTCGTGTGCTCTCTATCACCCAAGATGATGCTCATATCTTCTGTCGTGACAACCAAATCAAAGAAGAGATGAACGGTGTATGGGATATCGTAGACAAATTCTACTCTGCATTTGGATTTACTCTCAAGGTACGATTGTCATTTCATGATCCAGAGAATATGGATGCATATCTTGGTACTCCAGAAATCTGGAAAGCATCTGAGGATGCGCTAAGAGAGATTGCTGAGGAACGAGGAGTGGAAGCATTTGTAGGTGTCGGAGAAGCTGCACTGTACGGGCCCAAGCTTGACTTTATGGCTCTGGATTCACTTGGTCGAACGCACCAGGTTGCAACGATCCAGCTTGACCGTAACTTACCAGAACGATTTGATCTGACATGTATCAACGAAGAGGGAGAAAAAGAGCGAATTGTAATGATTCATGCAGCAATCGCAGGATCACTAGAGCGATTCTCTGGAGTAATGATTGAACACACAGCAGGTAACTTCCCTCTGCGTTTCTCACCAACCCAAGTTGCGGTAATCCCGATTGCGGAACCACATAACGAATACGCACAACGCGTACACAACCAATTAGTTGAGGCTGGATTTAGAACCAGTATTGATACATCAAAGGATGGATTTGGTAAAAAAGTTCGTGCAGCTAAAA
The DNA here is from genome assembly GCA_937958705.1 of Minisyncoccota bacterium. Classification (GTDB taxonomy): domain Bacteria; phylum Patescibacteriota; class Minisyncoccia; order Phycocordibacterales; genus JAHDEI01. The sequence continues at coordinate 10,535 of CALGNJ010000007.1, forward strand.
AAGAAAAGCTTCCATACTTTATTGTCATCGGAGACCAAGATATTGAGGCCGGTAAAGTTACTCTCGAGTCTCGAGCCACGGGAGAGTCAGAACAACTCACTATTGAACAAGTGCTAGAGAAATTTAAAAAAGAAGTACAATAAAAAATATTAAAAACGATGCGACGCATCGTTTTTAATATTTTTTATACATACCTTCACTTCTTACTTCTTTTGTAAGTATGCAATCCAGAATGCTCGTTTATAGGTTCGGTCTTGAAAACGTGTGTAATGGAACTCTTTTGATAGTTTTAAAATAGTAAAGTGCGCTCCATATAATTCTTTAAAATCTGCTTCGGTGAATACTCGCTCCGTGAGACCAAGGTCTGGCATGGTGTATGTGTCTTTCTCACCTTCTTTTCCAGGAAATTCTTTTACCAATGATTTGGCATTCGAATCTGCATCTTTACAAAGTGCCCTGACAAAAAATAGTCCTCCCTTCTTTAGGACCCTAGATGTTTCTGATAGATATACTGATCGCTCTGTCTCGTTGAGTGAGTTTGAACTTGTTACATCAAGAACAATGTCTATTGAATTTGTCTCTAGTGCAAGTTTTTCTCCTATTGATCCCAGTTCGTAATGCAGTGATCCTCTTGCTACGCGTATTTCTCGATCTTTGACTTGTGCCGATTTAATTGCCGTTTCTACAGCATTCCTCGCGATTTCTATTCCAAGTACATTTCCTCCTCTTTCCGCGCAATATAGAGCGTTTTTACCCTCTCCAGAACCTAAATCAAGGATGTTCATACCTTGAAACACAAACCCGTCACTAGTTTGGTCTTCAGCAGTCCGTTTTTTTCTCTCCTCTTTTTTAAACCATTTTACAAAACCACGAAAAGACGCTGCAGGTTTGTCACCGCCTACTAGTTTCTTTTCATCATATTCTTTTTCCCAGATGTCTTGTTGTGCCATATTAATTTATTTCTACAGATTTACTAGTTCCAACCAGTGTACACCACACCAACCCCTTCCACAAAAACCATACTTGTTTATCGATGATATTGATATCAACACATCTCATTTTTGTGAGTTTACTTTTTTAAGCCACGGCCGTGGCTTAAAAAAGTATTTGTTTTAGAAATGCATGCAAATATAGATTCCTCCATCCGTAAACGCCCCGCCACTATTGCCAATTCATCTCTTATATCTCCCTCAAATAACCAGACAGATTGGTGAAGGTACACACATCCGATTTTCTTTAAGAAATTTCTAAACAAATCTCTTTTAACTCTTTGTGTCTCTGGTACATCAAAACTTATAAGAGTACAAATACCTGCCTTTTTGTCTCTTTGTTGAATAGTCATGACAATATCCAAGCCAAAAGCTTGACCGAGTTGTTTGCCGTACTTGGTAAGTCTCACTGATTTCTTATCCCCTGATTCACAAAATTCTATAATCCCTTTCTGTACTAATCTCGGCAAAAGTCCGTAGTAAATATTATCTCTTTTAGGAGGCTTATTCTTATATTTTATTGGTCCAAATGAGGAAAATAAACCAGGAGTTAATACCGCTAAAGTCATTACCCCACTCACTAGTAATATTTTAATCAGCACTCTCTCAGCAATACCCAAACGATCAACTTTCTCTAATATAAAATCTAAATTATCCATGCGTTAGACTTTCGCACATAAACTATTTCCATGCTTTGCCGTGTTCAATCTCGATACTTTTTTAAGCCACAGCCGTGGTTTAAAAAAGTATCTTGCCGGATATATAAAAAACATAAAAGCGAAGATATGGCCTTCGCTTTTTTATTTTTATATATTCATTTGAATGATTACTCTCCTCCGAAAAACCCTCCAAGCTTAAGTAAAGACTGGAACATCACAAGCAGGTTCACGTACATATGTAGGGCACCTAGTGTTGCATATTTTGCTTTGTCTTCATCTGTTTCTAATCGTGGAAATAGGTTTTTGTAGTACTGTGCGTCGTATACCGTTAGTGCTGCAAACGCGACCATCGCAACAGCTGAAACGATCAGGTCTAGTCCATAACTTTGTACAAACACCATGTTAATGATAGATACAATAACCACACCCCATACTGCTGTAAACAAGAATGTTGACCATCCTGACATATCGTACTTGGTTCGGTATCCAAGTAGAGCAAGTGAAGCAAATACCAACACCGCTGCTACAAATACTCCAACAAGCAACATCGGGCTAGTTGAAAGATACACCGCGATTAATCCCGAAATAGTAACTCCTGAAAGTGCTGCATATACAAAGTACAAGAAGAACGACCATTGATATGGCAACTTGTTAATTAAGAATTGAATTGCTAGTAATAAAATAAAGTGGATTCCTACAAGTCCATAGAAAATAACTTGTGAACCGAACACGATGTCACCAAACGATGTCATCAAGGTCAGGTAACATGTGATAGCAGAAACTAATACTCCTGCTGCCATCCACTTATAAATTGATCCGAAAAATTGATTTACTGTATTCATGCTTAAATTATACACCAAATTATTAATTGATTATTCCTCCTCCGATACACTGAGCATCTTTGTATAGAACGATTGATTGCCCTTTTGCTACTGCATTGTGAGGTCTGTCGAAAGTCACTACGTATTTCTTTTTACCGCAGCTTCGTCCAATGTGTGAAAATGTAACTGTGCACCCAATAAGTTCACCTCGATACCGAATACGGCCCTCATATTTCACATCCTCCTCTGGCTCACCTGAGATCCAGTTAGTATCTGTAATTTTGATTTCGTTTGAATACTCTTTATTTGATTCTTCAAGTAATGCTTTGGGACCAACGGTAATTGTATTTGCTTCTTGGTCACGGTCTGTCACATATAGTTTTGGCATGTCGGGTGTTTTTGCTTTTGGGAAAATCTCAAATCCGTGCCTCTCTCCTTTGGTATAAAATAGTGCTCCATCGTGTGACCCAATCACTTCTCCCTTTTCGTTTAAAACATTTCCTGGATTTTTGTCTATAAATTCTTGTAAGAAATCTTTCATTCTTACTTTACCCACAAAACACAAACCCTGAGAATCTTTCTTGCCTGCGGTAAATAAATCATATTTTTCTGCAATTTTTCGAACCTTTGATTTTGGGTATGCACCAATTGGAAATAATACTTTGGCCAGCTTGTCTTGCGGCATGGTGTACAAAAAGTATGTTTGATCTTTATTGTCATCGTTTCCTTTATGCATTTCAAACAGCCCTGTCTTATTGTTAAAAATATTTCTTGAATAGTGGCCTGTCGCGACGTAATCAGCACCGTTTTTTAATGCAAAATCTAAGAACCCACCAAACTTTACGTACTTGTTACAAAACACATCTGGGTTTGGTGTCTCTCCTTTTTTATACGTATCAATCATGTAGTCAAATACTTCTTGTTTGTATTCTTTCTCAAGATCTAGGTCCAGAAATGGGACATCTAATTTTTGACATACTGCCAGTGCATCAAGTCGTTCGTCGCGCCAGTCGCACCCGAGAAAATCTGGATGATATACCTTGATAAACACACCCGTTACGTCAAACCCAGCATCTTTGAGCAGTGCCAAAGAAACTGAACTATCTACTCCACCTGAAACACCCACAAAGACTTTCTTAACAGTTCCGTCTTTGTTTTTGGGGTTTGGGATATAGTTTTTTGGTTTGTTCCAAAACATGGTGGGATTATAGCAAAAGAGCGACGCTGCGCGTCGCCCCTTCTCATACTGCTTGCTCCTGCCTAAGATATTTAATATTAAGCTTGCTGATGGATTCTGCTCTTTTGATAAGTCCGCAGTTAATCCAATCAATCATCTCTTGATGTTTTTCATGGCTAGATTTTGTCATATCCATGGTTAATTTTCCACCAAATATGATGGCGCTCTCACGATCTTTTCCAGCCACCAACTGAACCATAGCCACCTGGTCTAAGCCACAATACTCAAAGATGAATTCAAACATCTTTGCATTACTTCGCTCGGATTCTATACTTCACTCTTTGAAAGAAGAGTGCCGGCCTCACACCTGCTTGAAAGATCAAGAAGGACATCTTTTTGCTTACTCATTATCTCTTTAAGTGTATACATGTTTTACTCCTTTTGTTGCTTCAAATTTTATTATACAACAAACTTGTGAAAAAACAATATCTATGTTTTCTATTTGTATCGATCTAAATTTCTTAAATGAGATGTATTTCGAGGAGACAAGAGAAAATCCACCAAGTCGTACAAATGTACGGTGAAGGTGGATTTTCTCGAAGGCAACAAAGAAAGACGCTCATTTTAGGGATTTATCTATAGTTTTTTACGAATTCTACGAGTAATCGTACCGGCTCTCCTGTCGCACCCTTCTCTAAGTGGTCATGTCCTGATGATTCCATCCGAGGAGCAATATCTAAGTGAACCCAGTCAGTCTTCTTCAGGTCTTTAGCAAACTCAGCCAAGAACATACCTGCTGTAATACAACCTCCATATCGTGTCTTTCCAATATTCATAATATCCGCAAATGGAGCTTTGATGTCAGCTTCAAATTCTTCCCATGTAGGAAGCGGCCATACGTAATCTCCGACTTTCTCACCTACTGTTCTGAATGTGTCTTCAAGCTCTCGGTTCTTTGTCATGACTACAGAAGCTTTGTCTCCAACCGCCACTAGTGATGCACCTGTAAGAGTTGCCATATCAACAAGAATCTTTGGATTGTATCGCTTGGCGTATGTGATTGAATCTGCAAGAACCAATCTTCCCTCTGCATCAGTGTTACCTATTTGGACCGTACGTCCTGACATTGACTTAATGATGTCTCCCGGCCGGTATGATGCTCCTGAAATCGCATTTTCTACTGCTGGAACAATAGCAATAATATTTTTCTTTACACCTAGTTTCACTAGCGCTTGGAGTGCAGAAAGTGCAACTGCTCCCCCTGTCATATCCATCGCCATTTCATCCATTGATTTCCCTGGCTTGAGGTTCAGGCCTCCTGTATCAAATGTGATTCCTTTTCCAAGAAGTACAATTGGTCGTGCTGTCTTGGCACCCCCTTTGTATTCCACGATAATAAATTTTGATTTCTCAACCGACCCCTGCCCTACTGCGAGAAACAAATTCATCTTAAGTTTCTTTGCATCTACTTCTTCAAAAACTTTTACGCGAACATTTTTTACTCCTTTAAACATCTTCTTTGCTTCGCCAGCAAGAATAGATGGTGTCATCCGTCCTCCTGGTGCATTAGCAAGATCTCGTGCATGGTTAACACTCCTGGCTACGAGCTCTCCTTCTTTTGCAGCTTTTTTGTAAGAAGGCTGCAGTCGCCCCACTATTTGAAACTCTTTGATATTGGGTTTTTTCTCGGACATGAATTTGTCATATCGATACTGTCCAATAATAAGGTTGCTTGTCAGTAGGTGTGCTTTCTCTTCTTTGGAGGTGTCAGCAACATCAAATTTTGCAATATCTGCAAATGCGATACACACTTTTTCAATTTTATGTGACTTCGCACGCTCCACAATAGAACGCACAAGTGTGATATATCCGCGACGTGAGTATTCTTTTTCAACCTTAAAATTCAAATATAACTTTGATTTTGCATCTGACTTTTTGTCAGAATCTTTCGTATATAAATTGATTTGTCTGAATCCTTTCTTGGGTGTCTCTTGATACGTAATTTTCATAATTTTTTCTAATTTGGTAGTAATCCGGAAGTCTCCCTAGAATAACATTTTTCCTAAAACGAATATAATGATCCAAGCACTTGTAGAAACAAGTCCGCTGATCATAAGTACCTGCTTCTCTTTTCTTGATAACTCCTTAAATGGTTTTTCAAAAGAAAGATGCATATGTTTACCAATCAGATATGCATTAATAACTAACATGGCTACAAAAAACATCTTTGTGCCAAATACATAATTTTTAAAGAGTGCCTCGGTTCCATATCCGTAGGCCATATACCCGCCCGTGAGGATCATCCCGACAAGACCAATAGATACAAGCCAGTGTAATACTGTAAAAAGTTTCTTTGAAAGTTGTTGCTTTCTTCCAAGCAGCCAAAGTAGTCCGTTAAAGTCTGAAAAAATAATGACTAAGATTGTAAGAGATAAAATTGTGAGATGGATAGTTAACATAAAATTATTGTAACAAAAGGGTGACGCGCAAGCGTCACCCTTTTGTCTTTCTAGATTATTCGTAATGGAGTGTCTGTAGAGGAAAAAAGAGATAAAGTTCGAGGAGATAAGGGAGAATCTACGGAGTCGTACAAATGTACGGTGAGGTAGATTTTCTCGACGGCGCCAAAGAAATTTGCTCTTTTTTACTCTACAAACTGGATGTAATCGGCATAACCTGCAGCTTCCATCTCTTCGAGCGGAATAAAAGTCATTGCGGCACCATTCATACACCACCTCTGCCCTGTTGATGGTGTACCATCCTCATTGAATCTGGGCCCGTCATTAAATACATGTCCAATATGATTATCACCATATTTCGACCTAACCTCTGTCCTGGCAATAAGTAACTTCCTATCAGTCTTAGTCACAATAAAATCTTGTGAAATTGGCCGGACAAACGATGGCCATCCTGTCCCTGAATCAAATTTGTCTTTAGAGGAATATAGAGGCTCTCCTGACAACACATCAACAAAAATCCCCGCCCTCTTCTCATCATCCAGGTTCCCTGGAGTAAACGGTCTCTCTGTTCCTTCTTTTTGTGTAACCTTATACTCTAACTCTGACAACTGTCCTCTCAATTCTTTATCTGAAGGTTTCTGGTATCCTGACCATGGATTATCTACTAATCCGTCTGGAATAACCTCAAAATCTTCACGCTCTCCCCACACTGAATTAATATATTTGTCACGTCCTGAACCTTTTCTGTATGTCTTATATCGAAGCGAGTTCTTTTTGTAATAATCTTGGTGATAATCTTCTGCAACCCAAAATTTGGCGTCTCTCTCAACTGCAGTAACAATTGGTTTTGGGAATACGTTATCGTCTGTAAGTTGTTTGATCACTTGCCATGCAATTTGCTCTTCTTGATCGTTTTGTGGATAGATAGCTGACGTGTACGAATGCCCTCTGTCAAAGAATGACCCTCCCGCGTCTGTTGGATCATGATGTCGGAAGAAATATTCAACTAAATCTTGATATGAGATCACGCTCGGATCGTACTGAACCTCAACAGCTTCTCTGTGGTCTGCATGATTCTGATAACTTGGGTTATCAGTCTCGCCTCCCATATATCCAGAGATCACAGCCTTAATTCCAGCAAACTTTTCAAAGTCTGACTCCACACACCAAAAGCACCCTCCAGCGAAATATGCAGTCTTGATGCCTTCTGGGACCGCTCTCTGTGTCGTTGTTGGTGACGTTGCTCGCATATATGTGTTTAATAAAACCCACCCTACAAATACTATAAGTAGCAGTATGAATAATGATATATATGGTTTTTGCATAAGTAGGTTTTTCATAAGTTGGTAATTATTTGTTTAGTAATTCAGCTATCACATCATCAATCTCCTGGTATTTACCCTCTCCAAAGTGGGTGTATCTAATATCTCCTTCCTGATCAATGATGTACACAGCCGGCCAATATTTATTCTTGAAGTTGTACCACGTAGCAAACTTATTGTCTTGGACCACAGGGTACTCAAGACCAAATTTCTTCACTTCTCTTTGTACGTTTTCCAAGTGATGCTCGAACACAAACTCTGGAGCATGTATACCAATGAGGACAAAGTCGTCATCTTTGTACTTCTCCCACAATGCTTTGTTGTGATCAAGTGTCCTAATGCAATTAATACATGAGTACGTCCAGAAATCTATGAGCACGACCTTCCCTTGAAGTGACTCCAGCGTTTCAATAGGTTCTGAGTTTATCCAGTTAGTAAGTCCCTCAAACTCAGGAGCTTTCTTTTTCATAGTGAGAAGTGTTGGTTCTGTTTTTACCTCTGCTCTTCACTCGGCGTCTTGGACAGAAACCTCCTCTTGCTCTTGGAGTTTTTCATCCAGAAGCCGCTGTTCAAAGTTTGAGATATTAAACCCTGCATCTAGAATTGCTATTTCAATTTTTTTATCAATTCCCGTTAAGATACCGATAGAAACTAGTAGAAATAAAATCCCTAGACCTCGTTTAAACCATCCTTTTGGATCAGACGCTATGTTTAATTTCCCAAGTGCTTTTTGTCCTGCGAATGCCACCACAAACATGATCAATGACAGCCCAAGTGCATACACAATAAGGTTTAGTAGTCCCACAAAGAAACTTTGCGGTAATACCGTACCGAGAATCAAGAAGTATGTTGGTGAACACGAGGCAAACACTGGTCCGAGTGCCGCTCCCATAAGAATCATGGGTACGTATCCCTCTTTCTTGCTCTGATTAAACAATGCTTTTTCGCTTGCGTGTTTTAGAGAAAATTTCTTAGGAGTACACTTCTGCATCAGTTTTGCCCACGTTACCGGGAACAAAAGTGAAAGCGCAAATAGAAGAATAATTCCTCCCGAGAAATATGTCCAAAACGCTTGTGGGATATCAATGAATACCGTTGATGCTTTGAGGACCAAGGTAAACAACACTATTGATACTGCAAGTGAAACCGTAATAATTACTGGCCTGATAACTCTGTTGTCCTGAACTGACCCCCCGATAATCACCGGCAGTAGCGGTAAAATACATGGAGCCAGGACCGTTAGTACTCCAGCAATAAATGATAATACGAGAAATTCCATACGTACTTAGTTAAGTTGTGATACTACTGAACTAAGCGTGTTTCCTCCTCGCCATTTTTTAACCAGTGTTCCGTTCTTATCAACTTGCACAAGTGTGTGTTGCGTTGTTACTCCGTATCGTTTTTTAAGCTCAGTTTCTGAATCATAATTTGCATCTAAAATAAGTAGATCAGAAGGAATTGCTGACGCGTTTGCTCCGATGTCTGATTTAAGTGCTCGACATGATGGACACCAATCTGCAAAGAACCCAATAACAATATCACCGTCTGCAGATGCTACTGCGTTTGCTGAGTACGCTTTAAAAACTCCTGGTCCAGCTGATACTGGTTCTTCTTTGATCATTACCTCAGCTTCCGTCTCAGTTTTAATCATCACTCCTTCATCAGAAGATTTTTCCATTTTGTCTTCTTCTTTTTTCATCATGACATCTTCCTTTTCCATTTTTTCCATAGAGTCACCTTCTTGTTTCTCCATTGCACTCTCCTCGTTCTTCTCCATTCGCTCCATCTCTAGTTTTTCAGCTTGCGCATCGGCTGATCCTTGTTGTGATACCTCCGTCGTTTGGTTTGCTGCCTGATTTTCAGATCCAGACAGGAAATACCATCCTCCTCCAATAATAACTAGTAGTGCCACTGCTATTCCAATTACATTATTCATACGTTTATTTTTAATTTAATAAAATACCTCCTGAGTGTATCAGGAGGTATTTTAAATGTCAAGTCTACTTTACATTTGAAATAGTCTCTAGTGCTTTCTATCTAAATAAAATCGTATCGCAAGCCTGGTAACAAGCATCGCAACCAGAGCAATAAATAACCAGCTGTCTACTTTATGAACGGTAATCGTCTGTACTAATATCCCCAAAAGAAGTGCTACAGCGCCAACGACATACCCAGACTCTGCGGCCATTGTATGGTGATTTTGCTCTCTCTCATCACGATCTGTTCTTTTAAGGGTGCTGAAAATAAAAACCAAAAACATAACCACTACTACCACGTAACACAAGACATACGCCATCGGAGCAAGTGATGCATAAAACAACCCTATTGAGATAACTAAGATTATAAGTGCTACTAATTCTTTAATGATTGTTGGATTCATAGTACTGTGCTTATTTCTTTTTATTAATACCGAAAATGTCTTCAACCGGTTGACCAATGTACTTTGCTAATTTAAGCGCAAGAAGAACAGAGGGTGTGTAGTTCCCTTTTTCGATTGCAATAATTGTTTGTCTTGTAACACCCACAGCCTCTGCTAGTTCTTGTTGTGTTATTCCTTTATCTTTTCGTACTGATTTAACGCACGATACAATTTCTTCTTTACTCATGTAAAGACAAGTATACATAGTTTGTTTCATCGAGGCAAGATAAAACCTATACCCCATTGCTCACTCCAGCCCGTTATCGTCATCTATATATGCTCCAAAAATAGTGTCCGTTAAATAAAAGCCATATCCACCAAATAGTCTTTTGGTGTGGACTTCCTCCATGTCAGTTAACACGTCGTACACTATATAGTCTCTGAATGATTTTTTGTCCGTATCATTGAAGTGTTGGAGGATTCTCTAGACACTGTGTTACCTCTGGTGTCATGGTCCAGCCACACTCACCACTTGCCTGCGTCTTACATTCAGAGAATCGGTAACAGGCGTACTCTTCTCTAAATTCACATGTACTAATCCCTCCTCCAGCATCCATCTCTTCTTGTGATATACAAAGCTGAGAACTACATCCTGCCACAACACAGCCATTACCTTCTTGTTCTTCTTTTGTCCGAGCAAGCACTTCAACTAGAGAGTACTGATATAGTCCAGCATCAGCTGGAATCTTTTCTGGATCTATTGTGCCCCACCGTAGCGTCCGCTCGATCTGCAATGTATATCTGTATCCCACTTCGTGTTCAAACCCATTGATTACATCATAAAAGAGATCTCCATCTACCACTAAACATGCCTGATCAGAAACTCCTACACAATTAACCTTTTTGGGCCCCACCTCAACAGTCAGAGTTATTCCGTCACCAGGTAGACTTATTAGTTCTTGGATTTGTTCTACAAATGTCTGCCCCTTGAACACACACTGGCGCGGATATGACTCGAGAATAGTTCCTGTTACGTCAATACATGAAAAAAAGTCTGTCACAACAGGCTCTTCTGTCCCTGGTGGTTTTATGCCTGGCTCAATTGGCTCTTGCTCATCTTCTTCGTTTACCAGGTTCGTTGTTGTTGAAACTGGATTATCATCTGGAGTGGTGTCTACCACTAGAATCACCGGTTGTATCGGCTCTTTAACCTGAACGTCTCTGGAAGAGTCACTCGCTCCCAAAATAAAATACCCCGCGATAAACGTGACGACTACCAGAACAAAGAATGAGAAAATCTGTTTCTTTTGCATAGAAGCTTGTTATATGCCCTATGGTATCATAGCTTGATGATTGAAATTACAGGCGTGAACAAAACATACAGTAATGGTTTTGTTGCTCTCAAAGACGTAAACCTGACTATTAATAAAGGAGAAGTATTTGCATTACTCGGTCCAAACGGAGCTGGTAAAACTAGTCTTATTAGTGCTATTTGCGGACTGGTTGAGCCTACATCTGGAACCATAACCGTTGGTGGGTTTGATACCAGGAAGGATTACAGGCAGGCTCGTTCTTTAATTGGGTTGGTACCTCAAGAGCTATTTCTGGAAATCTTTGAAACTGTATGGAGCACTATGACCTACGCTCGAGGGTTCTTTGGGAAAAAGGATGATCCTGCATTGTATGAACAAATCTTAAAAGATCTATCATTGTGGGATAAAAAAGATACTAAGATTCAAGCTCTTTCTGGTGGAATGAAGCGCCGAGTTCTGATTGCTCGGGCGCTTACCAATGAGCCCTCTGTTCTTTTTCTTGATGAGCCAACAGCTGGCGTAGATGTTGAACTACGTCGTGAAATGCTAGAGGTAGTTAAGAACCTGCAGAAGCGCGGGACCACCGTAATCCTCACTACGCACTATATCGAAGAGGCTGAAGAACTTGCAGATCGAGTAGGAATTATTTCTGGAGGTGAGATAAAACTTGTAGAAAATAAGGTAGACCTGATGAAACGCATGGGTCACAAAACACTTTCTTTAAATCTAGAAAACAAATTAGATGCCCTACCCACAGACATCACACAAGAAGGAGTTTCCCTATCGAAAGATGGCACAAAAATACTCTACTCATACAAAACAGGATCAAACTCTGGTATCACATCACTATTATCAAATCTTAAAAATGCAGGTATTGCATTTGAAGACCTCGACACAGAGCAATCATCGCTTGAAGAAATATTTGTAACACTCGTTAATCAACAATAATATGAACTGGATTGGACTATGGACAATATATAAAAAAGAATTGCAGCGCACCCGGCGTGTTCTATTTCAGTCTGTTGTCTCACCTGTAATTACCACTGCTCTTTATTTTGTAGTATTCGGCTCAGCGATTGGAAGTGCAGTTACTACTATAGATGGCGTAAGCTACGCACAGTTTATCGTTCCTGGATTAATTATGATGGCTCTTCTTGCAAACAGTTTTTCGGCAGCCTCTTCTGGGATATACTTTCCAAAATTTATAGGAAGTATTTATGAACTACTCTCAGCCCCTATCTCGTACGTAGAAATAACTGCTGGATATGTACTTGCAGCCACTACTCGTGCACTGCTTATTGGTGGAATCATTTTTGGAGTGGCACTTTTCTTTACCCCTCTTCCTGTTCTACATCCGTGGTGGGCACTTGTATTCTCAATCCTTGTGTCTTTTGTATTTGCGCTCTTTGGATTTGTAGTTGGCCTGTGGGCATCAAACTTTGAACAACTTGGACTACTCCCAACCTTTGTAATTGCTCCTCTTTCTTTTCTTGGAGGTGTATTTTATTCAATTTCAATGCTTCCTCCTTTTTGGCAAACCGTTACGTTATTTAATCCGCTTGTGTATATGATTAATGGCCTCCGGTGGGCATTTTTTGGGATTACTGATGTACATCCCGTGTGGTCTATGGTTGTAACACTCTTATTTATGATACTTCTGTTTGGAGTAGTTGCGTGGATTTTTAAAACAGGATATAAATTACGAAAATAAACCTCATGAATCTTACAGAATTTCAACAAGTATTCGATGCCCACTATCTTTCTTTTCTTGAAGAAAAATTAGCCTTGATAGATAAAACAACACAGCAGAACGAGAACAAGAGTTTATTTGCATATGCACAAACAATGAGTGAATCTGGTAAAAGAGTGCGACCTTATTTGTGTTATTTATCATATATTAGCAATGGAGGATTTTCCTTCGATGAAATTATTGATATCTGCATTGCTCTTGAATTAGTTCATACATTTGCTTTATTCCATGATGATGTCATGGATGAATCATCACTCAGACGCGGCGAGACAACTATTCACCACCAATACAAACATCTTACAAAGACACCCGCAACAGACCGATCAGGAGAAAGCATGGCTATACTTGTCGGAGATATGTATTTCACGTGGGCTTTTGAAAAAGCGTACTCACAAAAAGAACTATGTCAGGACGCACGTGTAAAAAAAATATTTCACACATTACTGGAAGAAGTGATACATGGTCAAATCATTGATATTGTTGTCTCGGACTCAGAACAGGTATCAACACAAAAGCTGCGTGAGAAAAATAGACTCAAAACCTCTTCGTATACGTTTATGAGACCAATGGAGTTAGGATCTGCACTTGCTGGTGTGTTTGACACACAGAGTTTTATCCAAGCGGGAGTGCATCTAGGGGAAGCCTTCCAGGTGATTGATGATGTTATTGATGTTGTCGGAAATAGCAAAACATCAGACAAAGATACCTGTCTTGATATTGAAACCGCCCAGCACACGCTTATCTCAAATTACATCCAAGATAACGCTTCTCCAGAGATACAAGAAGAATTTTTTTCATACTTTGGCAAAAGATTGTCTTCCCAGGATAAAAAGGTAATCACTCGCCTAGTCACTTCTTCTGGAGCAATAGAGCAAAGTAAAACACATGCGTCGCAAGAGATTGAGTCTGCATTACTGATAATTAAAAATATAGTCACTAGTACTCATTACGTTCTATGGCAAGAACTAGGTGCCCTTCTAAAAAATAGAATGCATTAAGTGCACGCAAAACAGCGCGACCGAAGGTCGCGCTGTTTTGCTACAATAGAGAAAATGTCACACAACTACTACGAGCAATTCTCTTCTTTTGAAGATGTGGAGAAAAAATATGGCACTTCTTATTATTTGGCAACTCTTTTTTTTCCAAGAAAAATAAAGGAAGCAACTTTTGCACTATATACCTGGTTTAGAATACCTGATGAGATTGTAGATAACGCACCTAGCGATTCGCAAAAAGAAACAGAACTATTACTTCAAGATTTTATAACCAAGTGGGACAAGGCATATAATGAAAGAGAGAGTGTTATTCCAAATCTCAAGGCTGTATCTGATATTTTCCATGACCATACAATCCCCTTTACTTTATCTCAAACATTTCTCAGAGCAATGATTCAAGACCTCCATACTAATAGATACAAAACCTATCAAGATGTAGAGGAGTATATGGATGGATCTGCTGCTGCCGTTGGATTAATTATGTCTCATGTAATTGGCTTTGAAGACGGAGCTCTTCCTTACGCACAAAAACTTGGCTATGCTATGCAGCTTTCAAATTTTATACGGGACATCAAAGAAGATATAGATGAGAGAGACCGTATCTATTTTCCGACAGATGAATTTAGTATTCATACTATCACCGAGCAAGACTTTGTTAATCACAACGTGGAAGCATTGCGACCATTTATAAAGACATATACTGACTTTACTCACAATATGTATGACCAGGCATTGCCCGGAATTTTTATGTTAAAGAATGGACGCTTTGCAGTTGCATATGCAGCCTTTTTGTACCGGGGTATTTTAGAGAAAGTTGAGCAAGCAGACTACGATGTCTTCTCTGCACGGGTCTATACCACCAAGCGTGATAAAATAGCTCTATTATGCAAAACAATAGTATTCCTAATAAGAAAAAAATAATCATCATTGGTAGTGGTATTGCAGGACTAGGATCTGCAGCACTGCTTTCTAAGACAGGTCACCAAGTCCATGTATACGAAAAAAATGACAGGTTAGGAGGTCGCGCAAGCATCTGGAAAAAAGATGGGTATACGTTTGATATGGGTCCCTCTTGGTACATGATGCCCGATATTTTTGAGCATTTTTTTGAGCTACTTGGAGAAGATATTAATAATCATCTCTCCCTCAAACGTCTCAGTCCTTCATATCGAATTTTTTTTGAGGGAGAACAAAAGCCCTACGATTTTTACTCTGATCTGAAAAAAAATAAAGCAATCTTTGAATCAATTGAACCCGGGTCTGGGAAAAAACTTGCAGCCCACCTAAAGAGTGGAAAATATCAGTACGAAATAGCGAGACGTGAGTTTATGTTCAAAAACTATGATTCTATTTTTGACTTTATAAACAAACGTGTCGCAACAGAAGGGCGTAAGCTCCCCCTTTTTTCTTCGATGGAATCAATAGTTAATAAAAATTTCACGTCTCCTATTTTACAAAAAGTCTTACAATATCAAACGGTGTTATTGGGTACCTCACCTAAAAAGTGCCCTGGTATATACAGCCTGATGAATCATATCGATATGGATGGTGGAATTTGGTATCCTCAAGGTGGATTATATGCAGTCACACAAGCGCTGGTGGCAATTTGCAAGAAGCACGGTGTAGTATTTCATACCAACACACCAGTGTCTAAGATTAAATCTTATAATAATACTATTACTGGAGTACAGCTTGAAAACGGCACGTCTATTCCGGCTGAGGTAGTTATCTCTAATGCTGATTTGACTCATACTGATACACAATTACTTGGCAAGAAACGCGCTGACAGAACTTTTTCTTACTGGAACAAGAAAAAAATGAGTCCCTCTGGATTTATTATGTATCTTGGGGTTGATGGAGAGATCCCTTCGCTTGATCACCATAATCTTTATTTCCTCAAAGACTGGGACAAAGGAAACTCTGATGTGTTTAATAAAAAAACACTCCCCGAAGATCCTTCATTCTATCTGTGCTGCCCCTCTAAATCTGACCGGAGCGTTGCACCACAAGGGAAAGAGAATCTATTTTTACTAGTTCCGATTCCAGCTGGTTGCGAATATACCCAACAAGAGCTAGAGGACTACCAGGCAGATATGATTACCCATGTCTCTGAAAAAATGAACATCCCCGACCTTGGAACGAGGATAGAGGTTTCTCGGACATTTTGTGTGGAGGACTTTGTATCCGAATACAATGCTTTTAAAGGAAATGCTCTCTCTGGAATGGCTCATTCACTCACACAGACCGCATTTTTTAGACCTAATAATACTCATTCAAAAATCAAGAATCTGTATTTTGCAGGTGCAGGTACAAACCCGGGAATTGGAGTTCCTATTTGTCTTATATCAGCAGAATTAGTTTATAAACGTATTGCTAACATAAACACCCCCGAGCCACTCTCGGCATTATAAATAAAAAGAGCGGGCCACAGGCCCGCTCTTTTTATAACAACGCAATAATATATATGGTCACAACAGCTCCACACAAGGCATTTAAATATGGAAAATATGTATATAAACCAAATAATTCTTGATCAAAAACTTTGAAAGATTTTGCAACCAAGTATATATATGGAGCAGCAAGCAGTAAGAATAACCATGAGGTGAAATATCCCAGAATCACAAAAGAGGCTACATATAAAACCAAACACAATACGAGAGTATGTTTCTTCTCAAGCTTTGTAGCTATCGTTGGAACCCCGGCTTGCCTATCAGCATCAATATCTGGTACTGCTGAATACGCATGCATTGCAACTGTCCATAGTAGTCCTGCACAGACATACCACCAATTTATTGACGAGAATTCTGGATACACCAAAAGATAGGCAAACACTGCCGTTCCAACATAATGAGATCCTGAAAAAATACTATCAAAAACCGGTCGTGCCTTTGCTCGAATAGGAGGGGTTGAGTAGAACGTCGCGAAAAATACAAAAACAAGAAATGCAAGAAGCGCAGTACTAGATATAAAAAATATTCCATAAATAATAAATGGTACTGTAGTTGCCCCAATCCAAAGAAATACTTTTTTATGATCTTGGGGTTGTAGCACATCTTCATAAGAATCCTTCTTGGGATTCAACATGTCAGTTTCATAATCAAATATGTCATTGATTCCATAAATCAAAATATTTGCTGGTATTAAAAAATAAAGACCAAACAATAGTATCTCAACTGAAAGAGAGAATCCCACCGCAACATATGCAATGAGCAGTCCAATACCATATGTACCAAATTCATATAACCAAAAGTGAGGGCGAGAGATAGACAAGATTTGTTTTATGTTCATGGTGATATTGTATCACCTTGTTATAATCCTTATCACTGGAGATGTGTCTGAGTGGTTTAAGGTGCATCGTTGGAAACGATGTGTGCAGCAATGCACCGCAGGTTCAAATCCTGTCATCTCCGCAAAACAAAAGATGTTCACTCCCTTGTGATCTAAAAGAAGAGAGTCTTACCTATTGAGAAAGTCTTGTGCATTTTTTAAGTGATTGTTTCTCTTTTCACTGTCCATTTTATCGAGCAGACGCGGCATCATAGACATTCTGTGGTTATTTTTAAATACATCATAGTGAGTAGTAATGAAATTCCAATACAGACCAGTCATGGTCTCTTCCCAGGGACCTTTCTTGTAATTCGACATCTTCTTAATATAGTTAGCACCAGCAATATAGGGCTTGGTCGCAAAAGAACCTCCATCTGCAAATTGACTCATCCCATATACATTAGGGACCATCACCCAGTCATACGCATCGACATACATCGACATAAACCAGAGGTACGCCTCATCTGGATGTATTCCCGAAAGAAGCATTACATTTCCAAGCACCATCAACCGTTCAATGTGGTGAACATATCCATATTGTAGTGAGCGCTTGATGCTTGTATCAACAGGGTCAATACCAGTCTCCCCTGTCCACCACATGCTACCGAGTTTCTTCTGGTGTCCAAAGAAATTTTGGTTTCTCATGTGTGTCCCGTCTGATTCATAAGAAGCGCGCATAAATTCTCTCCAGCCGATAATTTGCCGCACAAAACCTTCTACGGAATTTAGTGGAACATCATGTTTGTCTGAATATTCAAGTGCTGCGTCAAGCACTTCCTGAGGTGTAATCAGGCCACAATTAATAAGAGGTGATAGCACTGAATGATTGATCCGCACAAACTCATCTGATATTGCATCCTCATATGGTCCAAATTCTACAAATCTTTCTGCTAAAAAATCTTCAAGCCACTGGAGTGCTGACTCTCTTGTGTAGGGGATCCAAACTTTTGTCTCTCCATATGTTTTACAGTCTAGTGTTTCTAGCCACTCTCTGGAGGCTCTAACCTCGTTTCTGTCTATATACTCCATATCAATGGGTACTTCATACTCCTTAGGCAGCTTCTTTCTATTGTCTTCATCAAAGGACCATTTGTCACCAACGGGTTCTGTGCGACTCATAAGAATATTTTTATCTATTCGTATGTTTTTATAAAAACGCGCCATATGTCGACCGGAGTCGACGTATCTTTCAACCGCCTCCTCTTTACTCAAAATAAACGCAGGAGACTCATACCATACCCGCTCAAAACTGTGTACCTTTTCCGATTCTCGTATTCTCTTCTCGAGCCACTGATCCACAGTGTCAACAACATGGATTCTTGTGATACCCTGCGCGTGCACATAGGTAAATACTTCTTCGGTGTTTGCCACACTTGTACGTTCGATAATTTCTACATCATGTCCCTGGCTGACCAATTTTTTTTTGTATTCTCTTATCGATAAATAGTGGAGGAGCATTTTCTGAGCATGAATGGGAAACTCACCCATTAGTAATGGCTCTTCTATAAGGTAAATTTTCCTTCCCTGTGTGATGGCTGGATGTGCATCAAATAACTGATGGGGGTAAATAAGTGTGGCATCTTGCATGTATACTTGATTATAAGCCATGACACAAAAGAATGATATAAGAAAACAAATCAAAGTCTGCCCTACCTGCGAACGATCTTTTCATAATAGAAAGAAATGGGAGTCTCGAGGTATCTGGCCAGAAGTAATTTACTGCTCAACAGCGTGTGGTAAACGCAGAAAAACGAGCAATTAATCTTACTTTTTCTTTACCGCCCTCTTGTACATTTCAAGTGTTTTTTCTCGTGCCTCTTTGTGGTCGACTATTGGACCCGGATACTCGCCCGTGTTGTATTCCGGTATCCATTGGGTAATATACTCTCCTTCGGAATCAAATTTCTCTTGCTGAGTGTATGGGTTAAAAATTCTAAAATACGGCATAGTGTCTGTTCCGCTGCCGGCAACCCACTGCCAATTCCCCACGTTTGAAGCCATCTCATAATCAAATAGTTTTTTTGCAAAGTACTCTTCTCCCCATCGCCAATCAATCTGCAAGTGTTTACATAGAAAACTGGCGGTTATCATCCTCACCCTGTTGTGCATATAGCCAGTCGCGTTAAGCTCTCTCATACCTGCATCAACAATTGGGTATCCAGTTGTACCTTCACACCACCTCTTGAAATGTTCTTTGTTTCGACTCCACTCGACAGTGTCGTACAGAGGCTTAATTGCTTTGCGCTTACTATTAGGAAAATGCCACAGAACATGTTGGAAAAATTCCCTCCAAATCAATTCACTCACAAAGTGATCAGAACCAGCAGATATTGCTCTCCGGTATGCTTGTCTTGTAGAGACCTGTCCAAATCTTAGGTACGGAGAAATTCTTGACACCCCGAGTGCTCTGTTTGGGTAATCTCGATTTAGTTTGTACTCATTGAATACTTCGGCGGTGAGGTTGTAATCACGCGGCTTGATTGAGCTTGGCTCAAAACCAATTTCCTTGAGACCCATTAACGGCCCTTCAGGCAGTGGCGCAAGCTTTGAAAGCCCATCAATGCTTGGAAACTCTTGTATCATCTCGTCTTGAAAATAAGAGAGCCATTTGTTTTTGAATGGTGTGTAGACCATATATGGCTCTTTATTGTCTTTAAGAATCTCTCCAGGCTCAAATATAATATGGTCTTTATATGTCTTAAATTCACAATCAATATCACCAAGAATCTTCTCCATTGACTCATCTCGTACTCGCGCATACGGTTCGTAATCACGGTTAGTGTATACCGCTGTAGCGTCATGCTCTTTAACAAGATTCACCAGCACCTCTTGTGGGTCTCCTAAACGAACAATTAGACTAGAACCGTGCTTGTGGCACTCGACGTTCAGTTCTTGTAATGTGTCGTGAATAAAAGTGACTCTATGGTCTTGCTTGTCTTCAATTCGATCTAAGATAGTTGTATCAAAAACAAAGACAGGTATAACTTGATCACAATCCTCCAGTGCGTGAAATAATCCAGCGTTGTCTTCTAATCGCAAGTCTCTTCGGAACCAAAAAATAGCTTTTTTCATTACTAGATTATACCTCACAACATCTATCTCATTTACAGGTATAATGACCTCAACATGACTTCCCTAAAAACTACAAAAAATGACTTATCTGTTTCAGGTTTTATCTCAGGACTTGAAGGAAAGCAAAAAAAGAAAGACAGCAACGAACTTGTAAAGCTATTTGAATCTGCAACAGGATATAAAGCCTCAATGTGGGGATTCAGTATGATTGGTTTTGGTTCATACAAGTACAAGACACACTCTGGGAAACAGGAAAACGAGTGGCCATTAACTGCGTTCTCGCCTCGTGGCAAAAATATCTCTATCTATATAATGCCGGGTGTTGCTAAATTTGAGAAACAGCTCAAACAACTTGGAAAACACAAAGTAGGTAAAGGATCGTGCTTATACATTAAAAAACTGAGTGATGTAGACACCCAAGTACTTGAAAAAATTATTATCGCTTCTGTAAAAGGTATCAAGCAAATGTATCCTGACTCTAAATAAAACACAGCCCGCACGGGCTCTGTTTTATTTATTCATTCCCCGCAGATTTTCAATTCTCTGAGTGATTGGTGGATGGGTCGAGAATATACGCTCTAGAAAATCAACCGTTGTTTTATCTCTATCGAGAAATGGAGATGAGATGTACAAATGAGCTGTTGCGGTACCCGCTCTCTTAACTGGTTTGTTTTGTTTTGAAATTTTCTCAAGTGCTGACGCTAAACCTTCTGGGTACCGAGTCATCTCAACCCCAGAAGCGTCAGCAAGGTATTCTCTCCTCCGAGAGATAGCAAGTTGTATTGCCTTGGCAACAAACGGTGAAAGAATCGCAAAGACTATTCCTGCGACCAAGATAATGGCACTCGCTTTGTTGTCTCCTCCTTTAGCTCTAAAGGCTCCTCGCATAAACATATCAGCGATAATTGAGATAAATCCAACCAGAACAACAACAATGGTCATAACTAAAATATCTCTATTCTTAATGTGTGAGAGTTCGTGCGCTGCAACCCCCTCAAGCTCTTTCTTCTCAAGTCCATCAATAATTCCTGTGGTAAATGCCATTGCAGCATTCTTTGGATTTCTTCCAGTCGCAAATGCATTCATCGCAGAGTCTTCAATAATATATACGCGTGGTGTTGGCATTCCTTGTGAAATTGCAAGATTCTCTACGATTCTCAGTGCAACCTTGTGTTGAGGATTTTTAGGGTCCATCGGTTTCGCCCCTGACATCTTGAGTGCAACTTTGTCTGAATTAAAATATGAGAAAAAATTTCCAATAAACGAGACCGCAACCGCGATGTATAAAATGGCAGGATTATCATACATATATGAAAGCCCCCACCCTATTGCAATAATAAATATTAAAAATCCACCCATGAGGAACCAGGTCTTTCTAATATTTGCTTTGGCTTGTACGTGAGGTGTCTGCATATACTTGTTATAAGATTAGAATTGTACCTGTACGTTTTCTCGTTCCTCTGATTCTTCAGCTAGTTCGAAGAACGCTTTTACAGAAAAGTTAAACATTCGAGCAATAATATTTGATGGAACAGATTCAACCTTTGTGTTGAAATCTCGGACCGTTCCGTTGTAAAAACGCCTAGCTGCTTGCACCTTGTCTTCTGTATCTGTGAGCTCCCGCTGTAGCTCTAAAAAGTTCTCATTTGCCTTAAGGTCTGGATATTGCTCAGCAACAGCCATCAATTTTGATAGTGCTCCGCCTAGCCCAGCTGTCGCCCCCTGCAACATTCCCATTGTCTCTGGGGTAAGATTTCCCGCATCAATATTGATGGCTGTTGCTGCTGCTCGTGCCTTGATAACACCTTCGAGTGTTTCTTTCTCGTGTGCTGCATATCCCTTAACAGTTTCCACCAAGTTTGGAATGAGGTCATAACGCCGTTTTAATTGCACGTCGATATCTGCCCATGCCTCCTCTAGTCTGTTTCTTCCTGCAATAAATCCGTTATATGTTAAGAAGATCCATGCAAACAATAGAACAATTGCTCCAATAATTATTTCCATACTATTTTAGTTACTCAGTAATAATAAAATTGTAGCATATTCTTGATAAACGGCTCTGTTTTAGGTATGATACTCATCATTGTTTAGTTTCTAGACTATAGGCAGAGTGTCAGAATATTTCTGACTTTCAGCTAAAGAAGCAAACATATACGGAAGTATGGCAGAGCGGTTGAATGCACTGGTCTTGAAAACCAGAGTGTCAGAAATGGCACCGGGGGTTCGAATCCCTCTACTTCCGCTAAGTACCAAAAGCACCGCACACGCGGTGTCTTTTGTTGTATTTAGAAGAAGATAGAGAGATTCGAAAGCCGGAAGCGGTATACAAGACGAATGAAGTGAGTACTTGTCGCTGAGGTCGGGGAGGAAGCCCTTAACAAGCTGGGTGAGTTTAGGAACTTGACCCCGAATCCCTCTACTTCCGCACAAAAGAAAAAACACTCAATTGGGTGTATTTTCTTTTGTGCGGAAGTAGAAGAAAACAAACTGCTTTGTTTTCGTGGGATTCGCACCACCAGAGTATTTCTATTTTTATGTTCATATGCACTCACTAAAAATTAGGTCAACCAGCGGAGCCATAAGTCACGTAGTGACTAGGCGAGCTGCGTCCAGATGTCCTTAATAAAACACGAGCGAATGCGAAGTTTTTATTTACAAACAACGGGATCAATCCCTCTTGTTCGTGTCTTGTCAGGTCCACAGACGTTTTTAAAAATCACCGAGAGGTGTTTTTATTTAATTGACAAATCAAAAATATAATTTATTATTTATTTTGTTGTACATTCACATCTAATTAATGGAGGCATCCGTGCAAACAAATACCACCAAGGGACTCTTGGGAATTTTGGGTATTTGGCTAACTGCCGGTATTGCCCTACCTTTAATAAATATTCTTAACGATTTTAGCCCTACTCAACTTATGACTTTCCGTGGCTATGTAACAGCGTTACTTGCTCTACTATTTATGAGGGGTGTTGTAGGAAAAATCGATCTCTATACCAAACTCATGATGATTGTCCTGCCTCTTGCGACCCTCGGTTTATTCCAAGGCGTTCGTTATCTCGGAGCTGGACCGACCATCATTATCATCACTGCGACTCCGATTGTAAATTTCTGTATTGGTTATTTTTTAAAAAGACCCGTACGAACGACTTCAGTTATCGCACTTTTCGTGTTGTTACTTGGTGTGGTTATTGCCCAGTGGAGTGATGAGTTGAATCTGCGAGGCTTAGCTTGGGCTTGCTTTGGCATGGTCATGAGCGGTGTTCTGTATGAGCTCTTTGCTCGAACAACATCAGGCACATTCGAGAAGTGTCTTTGCACGTCAGCAGGTATGGGAACTTTGGGTTTACTCCTCAGTCTCCAAACCCCTTGGCCAAGCTTTACTGTTCAACCCGAGCTCTTATTGTTTGTTGTGCTTTTCGCTTTTGTTGGAGGCTTTCTATACTGGATCGCAAACATGTGGGCTTTTGATAATTTGCCCACAAACGAAGCAAGCATTCTCGCTCAAGGAGAAACACCAGCAGTTATAATTGGTGCATATTTCTTACTTGGGGAACAATTAACTCTTTTCCAGTGGTTCGGTGTTGGAATCGCTCTGTGCTCCGCTTACATCTTAACTAGAGCACTTAAGAATATTAACGATGATTAAGCTGGCTTTGCCGGCTTTTTCTATTCCATAAAAGTTCGAACTTCCTCCCATAAGGTCCACAACAGGAGAAAGTTCGAACTAACTTAAAAGAACCCACAACTAATGCGGGTTCTTATTTTTTAAATCAAATATTTAGATTACTAGGCTTGCTTTTTTAATACTGCGCCCAACAAACCCATTAGGTCTTTCCTTTTTCTGGATGTAGCCTGATGCTTCGAGTGCATCAACGAGGTCGCGCTCATCTAAGGTTAGATTATGCCAATCTCTTCCAGCGAAGATATTTGCTGCAAGGATCAATGCTTGCTCTTTCTTTTTCATCTACTTTCTCCTAATTTAAAATGGATTTGTATTATTTAACTTATGCGAGAATTTGTCAATTGCTTGCCCGATTTGAACTTCCTCCCATAAGGTCCACTTCTCTTTTATTTGTTACAATTACCTCATGAAAAAAGAAGAACGACAAGAACTACCAGCAATAAACTTCGAAGCACCAGAATTTATTTTCATTCAAAAGACAAAGGACTGGTACTGGATTCTTTGGATCATCTTCGTTGCAATTGCAGCTGCATCATTCTTAGTCGGAAATCCAATATTTGCTGTTCTTATTCTCTTTGCTGCGTTTGTGTTTTCACTACTGGCAAGCAAAAAACCAGAAACAATTCTCATCTCTTTTAACGACACACATGTACAAGCGGGTAGAAAAAAGTACAAAGTGTCTGAGATAGAATCTTATAAATTTATTCCCGAAGAAGCACGAGTACTTCTGAAGCATTCAAAGCCTTTTCTCCCTTTACTAGTAATTCCCATTGGACTATCTGCCCCAGAGGGAGAATTACGTAATTACCTGGCGTTAACTCCTTGGGAAGAAGATGATGAGCTTCAAGAGCCCCTTCTAGAACTCTTAATGGAGCGGTTTGGATTCTAAAACAGGACATGGTCCTGTTTTTCTTTTGATATAATCTTGCGTACTGCCTCTGTAGTTTAATGGATAAAACATGGCTTTGCGGAAGCTAAACTCCAGGTTCGATTCCTGGTAGAGGCACAGTATCAATACTCACACTATACATGCGAAGACTGTGAACATGTCCTATAATAGATGTATGAAACGTCTACTGTTTTTAATTTCCTTTATACTGCTTCTACCTGCGTTATCTTTTGCTCAAGAAAGTGAGTCCATATATACACAGGCAAAGGTGCTCGAGGTCCTTGATACTACATACCCAATAGTATTTGGTACTGAAATAGAATTTCAAACACTACGAGTAGAACTCAATGATGGGACAATATCAGACTCTGTGTTTAATGACTACACTCCTGTCAGGGCTGGTGATGTTATATATCTCACCGAAGGATATGATCCAGATACAGATACGGAAGGTTTTTTTGTTCGTGAAGTAGACAGAACCAAAAGCATGATACTACTGTTTGTTATATTTACTGTCGTGTATATAGCAATTGCGGGTAAACGAGGATTCCGCTCTCTGCTTGCCCTTGGTGTGTCTGTGGCAACTGTATGGTTTGTTCTGATTCCTCTTGTTGTTGCTGGACATAGCCCGCTTTTGGTGGGACTACTGATTAGTCTTATTATTCTTGGTCTTGCTATTTTTATCACCCACGGCCTTAGTGTTGTGTCTCTCGCATCCTATCTTGGTTCATTTATATCAATTGCTGTCACTGTTCTCTTTGCCTCATTTGCTGTGTCTCTGGCAAGAATTTCAGGACTAGTAGGTGACGAGAGTAGCACTATTTCTGTCTTGTACGGATCAACTATTGACTTACAAGGCCTCCTGCTTGCAGGAATGATTATTGGTATTCTCGGTGTATTAGATGATGTTGCTGTAATGCAAGCCGCAATGGTTCGTGAATTTATGTATGAGAAAAAATATTCATACACGCAACTGTTTATTAAAGCCATGCGCGTTGGACAGGAACATGCAGCTGCTCTGGTAAACACACTGGTGCTTGCATACACAGCAGTCGCGCTCCCCCTTTTCCTGATTATTCTTGCTCCCGCGAATCAATACACGCAAGAAGTCCTACCCTTTTCTTTGCAAATCTCAAACGAACTGTTTGTGACTGAATTTATCCGGTCAATTGTTGGAAGTTTAGGACTTGTGCTTACTATTCCTCTGGTTACAGGAATTGCCATCCTCTTATTTAAAAAGTATCCACCTACAGAGCCGAGAACCCATACCCATCATCACCATTAACAAAAAACTGCCAAAGGCAGTTTTTATTTGCAGAATTGATACGTGTTATGTACGTATGTTTTTTTGTGTATTTTATGAGACTGTGTGGCCTCATCATACTAGACGTACTACATTCATATATATTACAACGTCACCTCCTCTTGTGTAGCATCGTTGTTTTCAATCACTCCTTGACCCAAAGTCTCTGGTTCTGTATTTTCTGTTTCTATATCATTAAATTCCTCTTCTTGATCTTCGATAAGATTCTCAAAGGCTTCTAACAGGTCAACTGATGAATCTAAGGTAGTATTTATTTCTAAAAGTTCTAGCTCCTCTATATGTTCTGCAAATTCTTCTTGAGCAATCTCTTGTAGAGACTCTGCTTCTTGTTCGGAATAGATTGCTTGGATCTCTTTTACTTCGCGTATTCGCTCTTGGGCCCGTTTTGTATGATATACATATTTCGCTTCTGGGGATACCTGCAGTAGTTCTTGTACTGGCTCTAACACTTCTGTCTCAAGTGGATATAAAAAATCACCAGGAACACTCTCTTGAGCAGCAAAAGCTACTCCTGAAAACCCGAGAACAAACAAGGCACCCAACCCCCCAATCCATACATGGGAGCTCTTTTTCTTCCTGTTGTTATCTGTGCTTGTTTGTTCTTCACCAGAAAGAATAGATGCCAGCATGGTATCTTTTTTCTCTTCTGATAGGGCTACGTGCTGAAAAACCTCTATCCCTTTATTAAATTGTTCTTGTGGGTATTTTTTCATAGCAGTACTTCTTGTAATTTCTTTTTTCCTCGATTGATGCGAACAGAAACATTGTTAGGAGATATGTTTAACAACTCTGCAATCTCCGAGATACTATTCTCTTCGATAAGTCTTAAATATAAAACATCGCGATAGTGCTCATCGAGACTCATGAGTGTTTTATACACAATGTTATATTCACTTTGTCTCTCAATGTATGTTTCTCCATGTCTTTGCTCTTCAGGCTCAAATCCATTTTCTTGTAATACGTCGAGAGACTCTGTTTTCTTTTTTCTATAGTAATCAATGATCTGATTTCTCGCAATCTGATACAAAAAACTTTTGGGACTCTTTGGAGATCCCTTTTTCTCGAGATATACAAAATATTTAGTAAAAACATCCTGCGTCACATCGTATGCATGATCAGAATTATTCAACTTAAAAAGACAAAGTCGATATATCACATCAACATATTCTCGATATTCTGACTCAAAGCGTTTCTTTAATTTAGAATCCATAGTACATAACGAGTCATACCTCGCTTTCTTACAATATACCTTATTGTAAGAAATATGGTATTCACACGTCTTGTATAGCGAGACGTATAGTCTCTTAACTTATAACATTAAACTATATGAAAAAATTATTACTTCTTGTGCTCCTTGGAGGTTCTCTATTGCTTGGACTAGGCGTGCTACAAGCCAGCCAAGAACAAGAAAGCCAAGTTACACAGAACCAAGATCTATCTTCCGGGATTGTCCTTGCGAGTGATAGTAAAGACTTGGAACTAGATTTAACACAAGATACTCCTGGGAACGCACCTGAGGGTTCGCTGGGGACAACTTATC
The DNA here is from genome assembly GCA_937958705.1 of Minisyncoccota bacterium. Lineage (GTDB taxonomy): Bacteria > Patescibacteriota > Minisyncoccia > Phycocordibacterales > JAHDEI01. The sequence goes on from CALGNJ010000007.1 coordinate 38,219, forward strand.
TTGGAGTCTCTACGCAAAGCTCTATTACAAGTAGTCTTGATACCTTGAGGCGAGATTTGCTTGTTCTTTTGTTACAAGCATACTTATCGTATGAAAAACAAACTAGCGCTCTGCGTTCAGTTACTGTTTCGTATGATCAGAATAATATCCCGAGCATCGTTGTAAAAGACGGAGGTGGAGTGAGGACGGATTTTGTGACGTATGTATACGATGAGTCATTTATCCTTTCTAAACTAGCAAAGGAGTATGATATATCTACATCTGAAGTCTTGAGTAAGACAACATTTGAATACACGAAACCAATTTCAGAAATCAATATGAGTGCTGATTTTACAACCACCTCTCGTGTAAAAAAAGATACGTATGTAATCCTTACTCTAAACCAAGAGGATGTGAGTGCCGACTATTACATACGTTCATCTAATGTAAAAGATGCGACAAAAAAACTAGCTCAACTGTACGGTGTTTCACCACAAAAAATCTGGAACACATTCTAAACAATAATAAAAACCTGGTCTGACCAGGTTTTTGTTATTGTTTTTTGTTTGTTATGTCTTTAAGAAGCTTTTAGAAATCAAAGCTTCCTCTTCCTTCAAGTTGTATCTCTCCTGTATCACATCCTCGCAAGTAGTTCATAAACTTGTTTGTTGTTTTGTACTTGTATCCAGTACCTTGTATGAGTCCCCACGGTTTAAGCATGGTTGCATCAAACTTCTCCTGAAATTCAATCATCGCGTTATGTGTTTCAAGATCAAAGCGTCCATCTGCTTTTCCATTGTACAAGTCAAGCTCTCGGAGTAACTCTTGCGTTTCTCTCACTTCAGTTCCAGTTACATTCTGTGCTAAGGAGTTATATTCTGTGAAGACAGGACATGATGTTGCACCTGACTGAATTAAGTAATTCATCTTAAGTCTGGTGGTAATACCAACATATCCAGTAGCCCTATCAAGCCCCCAAATATCAAGCACTTGTGTACTATATTTCTCCTGGAAGTCTTTCACTGCTTCTTCGGTCTCGTCATCAAACTCTCCATTGATTCGTACGGCTGCATCTTCTACATCCCTAAGAAATCTTTGCAGTCTCTTGATGTCTGAACTTGAAGTGTCAGTTGCTACTCCAATATTTTCCTCAAACAGATTAAATTCTTGTGCTTCTTCAATGTCTGATTCAATAACCTCTCTGTCTTCTTCTTTTTTAATTTTTCCTTCAACCAAATCTTCTAGTAAGTCAGGGATCCGAATATCATCTGCAATCGCCTCTTGAATTACATCACCATGCCGTGCAAAAATTTTTCTCGCTTCAGACTCTTCATCTCTTGCGTCATCAATAATGCTGTCGAGATGTCTCATCTTTTCTTTCAGAGTCCAGTCTGTATCTTTCATGCGCGGATACGGGTTCTCCGCTACACCATTCTCATATATTGCCAAGTGTAGGTGTGGAACCGTGTATGTGGCACCTGTGTTTCCTACATATCCGACCAGGTCACCCTTTTCTAGAACGTCTCCTTCTGACAATCCTGGTGCCCAATCATCTAGGTGTGCAAAATATAATTTTTCCCCACCTCCAATGTAAATAAACACATGCTTACCACCTAGTCCACTTACTCCTGTTCTATCAACAACTCCGTCAGTTGGCATCACCATGTACGTTCCTCTATCTGCCAAGATATCAGTACCCTCATGAGTATTTCCGTTTCTGCGTGCTGCTCCCCAGGTATCAACCAAGTCTTTTGACTCAGCGTCCATAAACAAAGGATTTGGGAATATTTCTATCTCTCGGGTTCCCAGATCCGCTATGTCATCACACATACTCCTACTTTCATAGCACCGTGCTCCAAATACGTAGAACGGTAGTATTAACAACGCCATGGCGGTTACTACTGCTATTGCTGTTTTAATTCTAATTGTGTTTTCCATACTGTGTGCTCTGTTTTAATTATTGATTTGAGACATTTGCAGATGTATTCATCTTAATTGAAGCTGCAATCGCTTCTAGTACCTCTGCCTGAGCCCGTGCTTCTAATGTGGTGTTTGAATTCATATTTGATGTAGCAACTTCAATAGTTGAAGATACTGTGGTTGTATCATCTCCTGTTGCTAAGAATCCCCACCATGCTTTCTCAACCTTCACGTTCATCTTACTGTTTGAGTCTTTTGTGACAGTTGCTGTTTGTTTCATGTCCATAGAAATAAATCCGAAAAGTTTAACAGGTACAGTGTAGTCAACTTTCACGTATGAATCATTGGATTCAATCATTGTTATATTTGAATTGATTCCAGCCTGTGTCATTGCATAAGATTTGAATTCAGCTTCTGAATTTACTTCTGAAGATGATTCGATTCGCATTGAGTTTTCTGCTCGAAGAGCGTTAGATGAAAGTGATACTTGTGCAGAGATTGATGCGTCAGATTCTGACTTAATCATGGCATCTTTCATAGTGTCTACGCCAGCCTCTACTCCTGCTTCAACATCCCCTGCCACTTCTAACGCGCTATCTACACCTGCCTCAAATGTTTGTTCCACTTCTTCTGAAATATTTGTTGCTGTTGACTCCATTTTTTTCATCATGTCATCTGATTTTTTCATCATGTCAGCATCCACTCCTGCATTCACACTTGTGTCTGACTTAATCATTGCCGTTTCAGCAAGATTCGCTGATGTATCATTTTGTACAGACGTATTTACTGTTTGAGCTCCTGCAACTCCTGCCGTACAGATAAGTCCTGCTCCGATCATTGTTTTTGTTAGTTTGTTCATCGTGTTTTAAGTTTATTTATTTGTAATTATGTAATAGTTATCCCAGGTTAACGTCGTATGTTTTTACGTTTTTTGCACCACACGATGCAAGGACCGACCTAACATCATCTGACTTAGAGTCTTCGTCTGAAACTGCGACTAACACGTCTCCTGAGAGGACTCTGTCTTCGTACTCTTTTGTCTCCTCGATATCAAAACTCCATGAGTACAAAGCTCCGATTAATGAACCTGTTACCGCTCCTACCGCTGATGATCCTGCTGTTGCTCCTACCGCAGCTGATGCTGCTAGTGTAGCTGCAAAAGATCCTCCTGCCAATACTGGGCCAACTACTGGTGCAGCGACCGCGACGGCGGCAATACCTGCAACTGCTCCGAGTGCCGCACCTCTGTGTGCTCCTTTTTCTGCACCTTCTTTTACAGTATCTTGTGTAATATCTTCTACATCAACTTCGTTGATTTCTCCCTCTGTATTTTTGTACAGATAAGAAATCTTATCATTTTCAATTTTATATTCCATGTGTAGCAGATTGATTGCTTTTTCAGCCTGTTCTCGTGTTGTGAATGTTGATAATGTAATTGTCTTCATAATATATAGTTTTTCTTTTGTTATCTTAATAATTTTATTTTATCCTTGAAGCTTTGAAACTATCCAGAGCAACACTGCTGATCCAACTACTGCCACAAATAAGCTGTATAAATTAAATCCTGTTACTCCTTCTCCCCCGAAAAGATTAAAAATAAATCCTCCGAGCATTGCTCCTATTACTCCAATAATAATATTCCCAATGATTCCGAATTTTGCATCTTTTTTTGTAATAATTGTTGCAATCCACCCTGCTAATCCTCCTAGTATGATCCATGTAAGTAATCCCATATTGTTTGTAATTAATTATTTGTAAATTTATTTTATTTATAAAGTAATGCCTGTTTCTATCTCAATACCACTTTTCTTATTGGTTTCTTCTAGAAGATATAAACCTCCAACTATGATTGCACCAACGAGAAGCAATACGAGTAATACTGCTCCTACTGTCTCCCCGACCCCTGCTTCTTTGTTTTCTTGTTTCGTCATGTCATGTTTTTTTACTTTATAAATTTTTAATGTATTCACAGTATAACGTACAAAACGTACATTTACAACAGATTGAACAATATAGACATTTTTTACTTCTCCACATATTGTACATTTTGTACATTACATATATACTAGTGAGTAATGAGTGAAAAAGAAAATAACAATATTGAATATAGAAAAGCAACAGACATTAGAAATCACTTTCAGGATACTATTGATTCTGTTCACTACACAAAGACCCCTGTGGTAATAACCAAGAGGAACAAACCATGGGCCATGATAGTTCCCCTTCCTGAAGCTCAATCAGCCGCGACAGAAATTATTGAAGAAGTTGTTGAGAGTGTTGAGGAAAAAATGTAGTGTAATAAAAAACTGCCAAAGGCAGTTTTTTATTACACTCTCTTGTTACTTAAGTGGAAGTCCTGGTCCTTCACCAGCAACTATTTTCTCAAGTAATGAGATAAACCCTCCAACAAATAGTCCATCGAGTAGTGCCCAAAATGGTGATGAAAGTCCTGACCACGCAATGAGTGATGACTGCATCACCAGCTCAAGTGAATCGTAACTTAGTAATACAAACATCAACATGAACGCAAAACCAACCATTGGTCCAGCGATCCACCACGGCATCCGAAACCCAATCAGTGGGTGACGATCAAATTGACCTATAAAACCAATCATTGCCCCCATCAACATGAACATAAGCAAGATACCAAGTCCAATAAAGCTAAATCCTGGAAAACCAAATGTCGGCATAACTACCATGACGATAAGTCCGAAGAAGAGACCAGCTAGTTTTCCAATAAACACACGCCCTGTAACTGAATGTAATGTAAACATATAAAAAATAATATCTAATAATCTAGTAGTTAGTGTATCAAAACCAAAGAGCTATCGCTCTAGCTTTATCCATATCTCATGTGTGCGCAAAAAAGGTATGGTTGACGGTGGATCATACGAGGCAGCCTTCCACTCCTCTGTATGGAAAACCCCATCTTCATCTAATTGTTTTACAAGTTTTTTATATTGTTCTTGTTTCTTTTCCGAACTAGTGAGTCCCGAGTATGTTGAGACCGCCCATGTCTCGGCTGGCACCTGTGTTATTTGTACCTTTGGATTATTTGGTTTCGGGAGTGTTGCGCGTGTATATCTTGAGGGCATCACAAATGAAACTATGCGTGTTCCATTTTTACCAGCTTCATCCAATACAGGAGCTGTCATTGTAATAGATTTATTTTGTTTCACCTGATCAAATACCGGGGCTGTCATTGCTACCGGTTCCGACGCTCCTTCTCGTGTATTGTTACCAAATATATAATCAGCGACAATGCTAAACCCTGTATTCATTACTTGATCTGTATCAAGCACCTCTGTTGAAGCAATAATATATGGCTCATATGCTCGAACCTCATATCCTCCATGGGTACTGATGGTTTTATATTTTGGTTTTTCTAGCTTGGTATTTACATACCAGTATTGGCCTGCAATACCTGCGAGTACTGCCACAACTACTATTCCTAAAATAATATAAAATATTTGCATCATAATATCCAACAATACCACGTTTTTGTTATACTGTTTGCATTATGTCATTTCCTAAGCACAAACTAGAGACTCTCCAATCAATAGATCGTGCATTTGATGTGGGAACAACTGAGAATTTTATACTTAACTGGTGGCTTCTTGGAATTAATATCTTTCTTCTTATTGTGCTTGCTCTGGATCTAGCACACGTCTTTGAATATGTAACATGGGGTGACACGTTTCATGACATACTCCGAAACATTGAAATAATTGTTGGTATGATTTTCTTAGTTGAATTTACACTTCGGTCTATCTTTGTATACATACCAGACAAAAAATTCCTCACATTTTATCCAGCAATTAACGTTGTGGTTATTATCTCACTCCTTGCTCCTCATTTTATTGGAAATCTTGCCATCTTAAAATTTGTAAAAATCCTTAAAGCCCTCAAGGTGTACAAGCTAGGTGCAGATAATAAAAGGTACAAGACAAAATAAAAACCGGCTGTGCCGGTTTTTTATTATTTAGTAGCTATTGCTTTGAGTCGCTTTGCTAGTCGAGATTTCTTTCGAGATGCAGTGTTATCTTTGATAACTCCGTTTTTTGCTGCTTTATCAATTGCTTTGTGAACCTGTGGCATTAACTCTGATGCTGCCTTGGTTTCACCTGCTTCAACTGACTTAGTAAACTTCTTGATGATATCTTTCATTGCTCGCGATCGTCGCATATTAAAAACTCGTTTTTTCTCTGAGCTCTTGATTCGCTTCTTTGCTGATTTCGTGATTGCCATAGTTCCGGTATAATATAAGAATATGTCACAAAATGCAATACGTGAAGAGGAAGTTGCGGAAGATAATTTATGCCTCCTTCACCTCGAAGAAATCCGAGAAGAACAACAAGAAAAGCGAAGAAATATTAATGATATGTTAATTTTTGTAGTAATTATTATTTTCATTCTTGCGTTTCTAGGGTACCTCATCATGCCAGAAGTTAGATCTGTACCCCTTAATGACGTATACATTCAAATGGCTATCTTTTTATTTACTGTTATTTCAGGATTCACTGTCTCGAGGCAAAATAATAGATACAGACAAATCATGCACGAAATGACAAGTTTTGACGGGTCAGTATCGGCAATGTACCGAGAATTTGCTCATTTTGGAGCTTCATACCAAGAAGAATTTGAAAAGATTGCACTCAAGCACTATGAACCAATTATCCGTGAGCACCGATGGGACTACAATATTACGAATAAATCTACGACACTCACTGACACCTATGCACTTGTAAAACAAGCCATTGAAGATGAACAGATTGCTCATATCGAACACTCATCTGTGTCAGAAGTAAAGAAGCAACTTGCGGACATGCAAAAAAACAGAAAAGACATGATCGCATTACATGCAGAAAGGATTCCTCAATTTCAGTGGTTTGTTATCTCTTTCTTGTCACTTATGCTCATTCTGACTGTTTCATCAGTGTCTTCATACGGAGATGTGGTTGAATCATTACTGAAAGCTTCATTTGCAACCGCAATCCTTGCAACTATCGTAATGCTCAAACGACTTGATACTCTAGACCTATTCGAGTCCTTCCTTGGAGAGCACTCTGCTCAAGATATTATCGATATTTTTGACGGTAAAAAATAATACTAATACATACCAGCATGATTGGACACTTACACGGAACCGTTATTGATATATACGAAAACAACATAATCATCTCTGTTATGGGAGTCGGGTACGAAGTTACCTGCCCTACTGCCCTGATAGCCTCAACATCAATTGACGAGCATCTTTCTGTGTATACACACCTTGCGGTGCGGGAAACAGCTCTTGATTTGTACGGATTTGAAACAAAGGCTGAGCTTGAGTTTTTTCAATTACTTATCACTATCAGTGGGATTGGACCGAAAGTAGGCCTCTCAATCATTAACGCAGCGCTTCCTGAGACGCTCTATATGGCCATTAAACAAGAAGATACCTCAGTGCTAACAAAAGTATCAGGTATCGGAAAAAAGAATGCTCAAAAGATAATTTTAGAGCTAAAAAACAAGGTAGATAAATTTGCTGGTTCATTTACAGGAGTGGAACAGAACAATCATGATATTGAGGTATTTGAAGCTCTTGAAGCACTTGGCTTTGACTCTCGCTCTATCCAAGAAGTATTAAAAGAAGAAACTCTTTCTAATCTGGAAACTTCACAAAAAATAAAAGAAGCTATTAAGTTATTAGGGAAATAATTTCTACCTAGGCTGTATTTAATTTGACATCACAAAAAATATATCTATAATAATAAATAGAGCGTATTTACACTGTGTAAAACGAAAGCTAACACTTTAAAGGAGTGTATTATGCAACATCTTACTAAAATGACTATCTCATTCTCTGCTCTCCTCTTCTTGAGCGCGTGTGGAGGTGGAGGAGGTGGAGGCAATACCTCCTCTTCCTCTTCGGGAGTAAGTGAGGGTGGTGTTACACCGCCACCACAAACAGTACTTAGGGCTGGCAGCCTTGACCTCGGGAGCCAAAGTTTAATTCCGACATATCAAGTTGGACAGAGTTATGCTGAAGTATTATTCGAATCTGGTACTCCAGCTTCATTTAATGCTTCGTCTCTCACCTCTGGAGCAGAATATAAAATCGTTATCGCCGACACAGCGGGTACACCCCAATGTGCGTTTGCTGACGGAACGACAGTTTTAAAAAATACGGATTTAGTCTCCGTTACTTCACAAGCCCCTGGCTTGTGTACGTTAAGCCTCGAACCGGGTAACGAGACGACAGAAGTTGATTCTGTTTTAATTCGGTTTGACAATGCGGTGACTCGTGAATACGGGCCAACCATCGGTGATGTTTGGAAACACGATGAGTCAGCAAGCGGGTCGAACACACTCTCTATGTGTGTGGATGCCACAGCCGATAGATATGGTGCGGCAAATATCTATGCAGACAAAATTGATTCTGGTCCACTCGCTGGCGACTTCATCTGCATGGCTGAATTTTCAGTCTTCAGTGAAATGGGTAACTCTTTCTTGGGACTCCAAGAAATTATCTATGCCCAAAACACCGGTGAGGGCAGCTTGTCTGCCCAAATCCTTGCAAGCTGCAAGACACTTGCGGAGTCAGATCAGGGAGTGAGAGCTGCTGATTATCAGGTGTCTTTTGTTAACTCTCAGGTAACGAGAATTGAGACACCTAGTCAAAGCTACTGCCAAACAGGTGGCAAATCTCACGACACAGGATTCCGTGATGTTGCTTATGGAGTTGTCTACAACGACTCCGACTATAGCTATAGTTGTGTTTCGTGTATAACCTTTATTGCAAACACCTCAATTGGTGGTCGGCGTGGGGACCGAGTGTTTGTCTTAAAAGGTGACGGTGAAGGATATTATGCTCTTGAGTATATATCCGATATCTTGAACTAACGGTTCCGAAAACAAAAAGCCGCCTTACGAGGCGGCTTTTTACATCTTATTTGCTAAATATCGTACTGACATGTAATACTCCCTACGGAAACTGGGTGAAAATCCCTCACGATATGTTCATTCATGGGTTGAGGTCCAAAGTGAAGATGACTTGGCAGTATAGGAGGATTGAATGCAGTTGCACTCCAGTTTGTGCCATCGTGTATTGCAAACGTCCTTGTCCAAGATGAACTGTTTGGATTAGATATGTCCAGATACACCAAATCGTTGTTGGCACCAAAAAAGGGGCTAGGTGAAAGACCTGACACAACAATTTCACCATAAAGACTGTTGTAGCCAGCATACTCACATATTGCGCTTAGTGTTGTGTTACTAACCGATAAAATTTCGTTTGTTAGATTTTCAAATTGTGTCACGTTTCCGCCCATTGGGCTCAAAGGACCCGCAACTGGAGTATGACCATACTGACCATAATAAAAAGTCGTTGCGCCTAGCGCCTGAAGAATACTCCGGAGCTCAAGACCTGGAGTTATTTTTTTGTATACAGTATTTCTATCAGTACAAGTAATATCTACTGTGTGTGAGTTACCAGGATTGCTACCTCCTACTATGTTCCATTCACCTGATTCCCAAAGGACCTGGTTGTTATCACCTGGGGAACTGTAACTTCTTCCAACATATGACTGAACAGTGTCAAAACCTAATGAATTACAAAATTGTAATCTATTTGACGCACCCGCATACAATGGTAATGATCGGTGAGGATACCTACCTTTAGGATAATATGTTGAATCACTAGAGAATGGTTCTGCTCCACCACCTAATCTAAACCTAACTGTGTTCGCATAAGTGACACATGGTTCTATTGTAGTATCAGCCGGTTTATTTAATTGAAAGCTACCCCACTCAACAGATTCTTTTGTTGGAATAAAATAATCGAGTAAGCTTGCGTTAGTAACTCTTTTGCAGTCAGAATGTGCAGTGATGGAGAAATCTGTAATACCTGAATCAATACGGTAACCTGTAAGGACACTATTTAAAGAGTACGTAAAAAGTGGAATAGCGAAAACAAAAAAAATGAACCAGCCCAGCTTGCTGGGTAACTCTTTTTTTAGATTTGATTTAATATTCATGCGCCATATTTTATATTTATTAGTAATTTATTTTTATCTAGTATAACAAAGAAAATAACTCACTTGAAACAACCTCCCGCAGGTGTCCAATTATTCAAATAAATCTTTATCTTTTTGTCTTTGCTTACGTATATCTTCCACAGTGGATTGCGAAATCTCTTGGTATCTCTCTAAAGAGTCAAAGAAGTTCCGTATATTTTTGTGCAATTTGAATGTTCTGTCATCATTCTTTTGTCTCATTACTAAATCATGTCCAGATGCAAAACTAAGTCTTTCTTCTACACCATGAACCTCATGATTTCTATTTACATATGAAGCCATTTTAATTACTAGTGCATCATTTTCTAGTGGAATATATTTAAACCTACCTTGTAGTAAGGTTCCAAATCTTGAATATTTTCTATTGAAGTATTGTGAATATGATCCACAAACCTTATTCATAAAAAGACTAATACCCTCATCAGAAATTTGTTTTAACACAAAATGAAAATGATTATTTAATATTGAATAAGCGCAGACCTCAACCAATGGCGGTTCATTCTCTAAGTCAAGAAGCGTTTCTTCAATTTTTCTTCGTACAATTAATTTAGAGATTGTTCCAATTCTTTTATGTGAATTCAAAATACCTACAAGCAAAAGGAATCTCTCCACGTCTTCTTTATCACAAAACATCGTAATCCCTTCTGTAGATCTATTAAATACATGAAAATATCCCTCGTTGTACAAAAAACCATATCTCAGACTCATAGATACATTATCTGCTTTTATGTACCATAAAATCATTATCATATTCAATATGTCAAAATGGACACCCGCGGGAGGTGTCCATTTTAAATGTTGATAAAGATACTTGTATTTTATTTTATCGTGCGTAATCAACGATTCGAGATTCACGAATTACGTGAACTTTGATTTCCCCTGGGTATTTAAGTTCCTGCTCAATCTGTCTAGCAACTTCACGTGCAATTTTCTTTGCCCCATAATCATCTACTTCTTCTGGATTCACAAATACACGTACCTCGCGTCCTGCAGAAAGTGCGTACGCACTTTCTACGCCAGGAATATTTTTTGAAATACGCTCTAATCCATCAAGTTTCTTGATATACATATTTGCAATATCTGAACGCGCTCCTGGTCTTCCTCCAGAAATAGCGTCGGCTACTTGCACCACTATAGCCTCAACATTCTCATACGGATACTCTTCATGGTGTGACTGCATAGCTTTAATAATCTCATCTGAGACACCTTCTTTTCTCAATATTCTTCTTCCGATATCAACGTGTGACCCCTCAACCATGTGGTCTTCCGCTTTACCGATATCATGGAGTAGTGCTCCGGCTTTTGCTACGTAGGCATCTGCCCCAATTTGATTTGCAATCGTACCAGCCAAATGAGCCATTTCAACTGAATGCTGTAATACATTCTGTCCGTACGAATACCTAAAGTACAACTTTCCAAGTGTTTGAATCAATGTTTCTGATAAGCCAGATATACCACACTCAACCGCAGCCTCTTTCCCTTTTTGAGTGATGAGAGTTTTTATGTTGTCTTTTGTTTGTTTCACGACAGTTTCAATACGTGCTGGTTGGATACGCCCATCTTTAATTAATTCTTCCAGCGCTTGTTTCGCAACTGCCCGCCTAATTGGATCAAATGATGAAATTGTTATCACTCCTGGTGTGTCGTCAATTATTAGTTGCACTCCTGATGTTTTCTCAAATGACTTAATATTTCTTCCTTCTTTCCCGATTATCTTACCCTTGGTATCATCATCTGGAAGAGTAACTGACGTTGACATAATGTCATTCTCAACTGAATTTCCATATCGATGAATTGCAGTCACCAGAATATTTCGTGCTTGATCTTGAAATGTACTCTCACTTTCCTGTTCAAGCTTTCTCATGCGTGCAAGTAGCGTGTCTCGTTCGTCTTGCTCTATACGTTCAAAAAGGACCTCTTTTGCGTCTTTTTCTGTCATGTGGGCAACGCCTTCTAATTGTTTCTTTTGTACCCTCAATAAGTCTTGCAAATCTTCTTCTTGCTTTGCTAGTGTATCTTTCTTAGCTGTCAGCTTTTGCTCTCTTGTATCAAGATATTCCTCTTTTTTGTTTATCCTTTTTTGAGCCTCTTGGGCCTCTAACTTTTGCTGACTAATTTCTTCTCGTGCGATTCTCTTTGTTTCTTGTGATTGTTTTTCTGCCTGAGTGATTATCTCTGAAGCCTTAGAGCGTGCGTCTTGCTCCATCTTGGCAATCTTACTTTCAATACCTTCGTTCTTTCTAATTCCCAAAAGTGTTTTTAGTAAATACCCAAGAATCACACCCAAAAATCCCACAAAGAAAAGTGTCGCAAAAAATGCAAATAATGGTGTCATGTTTATTTTGTTATTTCACAGTTATTCTGCTGTTTCAGATTGGTGTTTTGCACACCGTTTCAATAATTTATATACAATGTTGTACTTTTTTATAATACCTCAGGTTGAGAATAAAGAAAAACAAGCATCGATGCTTGTTTTTACTCTAAGCTCTTGAGAAGATCTAATTCTGCCTCTACAGTGCGCTCGGTCCTTAAAAGATTTAGTTGATTCTCTACATCGGAATCTGCGTCTTGTTGCAATTGCTCTAATAGCTGGACCTCTTGCTGTATTTCTGCCTCTGTATTAATAGTATCTACAGGGAGTAGTTCATCAAGTTTTTCTCTTTGTTCCTCCTTATTCAGCGCTGGTGTTGCTTGTGTTTCATTCTGGCCTTGCTCGGTCAGGTTACTGGTGTTTGTACCTCCACTCCATTGAATAATAGTTGGCCCAAAGAAATACCATACAAGCGCAATGACAAGAAAGCCTATCCCCAACCCTAGTCCAGTATAAAAACGTGTTTGTGTAACGGTCATTGTTTTATGAAGATTATTGCTGTTGTAAGAGATGTATAGCTTCTTGTAGCTCTTTAATTTCTTTTTGTTGCTGTTTTGTTACTTCAAGTAATGGGACAACCAACTGCGCATAGTCGACAGCCTTATACCCATCACTACCAGTCACTACCGCTTCGGGATAGAGAGCTTCTACCTCTTGGGCGATCACTCCAAAATCTTTCTCACCAGAATCTTTCCAGAAGAACTCGTAAGTACCTACATCCATAATGTCTCGTGCACGATTTGCAAAGCTAGCAAATCTGGTCTTAAGCCGTCTGTCAGAAGAGTAGATAAATGCATCAGCAGAAGCATCACCGTCTACATCAAGTTCGTATGATGCCGAAGTTGCCCCAATCGCAACATTATCACCATCTATATAAGTTGTTGCACCTCCATCTGTCCACAAGCCAGAACCTGATAATAAAGGTCCTAGGTCGACTGTCTGTGCCACCTCACCATCATCTTCGAGAGAAAGAGAAAGTGTGTTTCCAGAAAGAGAGAAAGAGTCAATTGTTTGATCATCAGAACCAGCGCTTGAGAATAAACTCGATAAATCAACTGGTGTTCCATCTCCTGTTAATGAAAGCGTTGAGCCAGAGAGAGACAGATCTTGCGCATCAGTATTATCTAATAACGAAGCGAGCGAGACTGTCTGTGCCACCTCACCATCATCTTCGAGAGAAAGAGAAAGTGTGTTTCCAGAAAGAGAGAAAGAGTCAATTGTTTGATCATCAGAACCAGCACCTCCTGCTACTGCTGTTGCAATATCATTCGCTGTTGAACAATTAGTTCCATTCTGATCACAATATTCTGTGGCTCCGACTCCTCCCTCAATGTCGAGCCTTAGGGTTCCATCTGGAGTTGGGTCTCCGATTCCAACAGAACCACTAGACTCAATCACAAATTCAGGTCCATTTCCATTTGCTAACGAAAAAGAGTTATTAATCTTGTACGAATCGTCAGTCCCATCAATCCCAGCTGACCAGAATCTTGCAGCTGCTCCTGTTCCGGTTCGATACAGAGAAGAAGCATCTCTAGTTCCTGTATTATCATTTGTGTATGCGTAAAATCGTGAAGATAATGTGGTTCCTACAGCATCCACACTAACAGTTGACCCGTCATTAGAATAGAAGCTCGTAGCACTACCATTAAACGAGAAGGCTAAATTATTATCAGAGAAAAATTGTAAAACACCACTACTACTTTGGCGGATTCCCGTGTCTGAATCACCAAAAGCAAGGGCCTTCCCATTATCAAATGTGTTTGCTGGGATTGCCCCGATTCCAACAGAACCTCCGGAAATATATAGGTCTGAGGCATCGTCTAGCGTTAAGTCGAGTCTTGACCCTCCGTTACCCCACCCTAAATATCCACCTCGTGAACCTGAAGCATCTGTAAAGTTTATATATCCATAATTACTTTCACTTGAAGATCTGGAAAATATCTGTCCATCTGTTCCACTCAGCACAACATTACCGTCTATCAAAATACCCCCGTCAAATATACCGGCGCCTGATGCTCCAAGAGTTCCAACTCCTGCGATATTATTTCCGTTCATATTCAAGTTTTGTGTTGCTGTGTGATTTCCTAAATCATCCCCAGATGCTGCATTTGCAATCTGAGCTGCAGTTGAACAGTTTAGTCCTGATCCGTCACAATAGCTTGTTGCAGCAATATTTCCTGCAACATCTAAGAGTGCACCTCCATCTGGGTCTACATCCCCAATACCTACAGCACCTCCAGTTATATAAAATATGTCTGCAGTATCTAGTCGCAAATCAAGCCTGTCAGCACCATTACCAAACCCAATATACCCACCCCTATCTTCAGTACTATCTAAAAAGTTTAAATACCCATAAGTCGACGGGTTCTGGGACTGCACCCATATTCGATCTCCAGTTCCACTCACGACAACTCGATTATTATCAGCAACAAGACCTCCTTGTGCTCGTACCGGTCCTGTTGTAACAAGACTCAATGCTCCAAGAATTGCGTTACCATTTAAATCAAGAGATTGTGTTGCTATATGATTTCCTAAATTGTCTGCAGAAACAGCTGCAGAGCTAAAACAGTTTAATCCATCCTGATCACAATACTGAAACGCACCGACCCGCCCTGCAACATCTAGTCGTAGTCCGGGAGATGAGCTTGTAGCACCAATAGCTACATTCCCTGAGGATCTATACACATTCCCTGAGCTCTCTGACCAGAACCCTATATCTCCAGTTGGTGGATTTGCATCAGTCACGACCGTATCTGCCGTAAAACAATTTGTCCCGTTCTCATCACAGTACTCCGTTGCTCCAACTAATCCCTCAACATCAAGCTGGAGCCCAGCACTCGGAGTAATGTTTGCCCCCACCCCCACTTGTCCATTTGCTTGTATCAGAAAACGACTAGCAGGCGTAGTCCCAGTAGTAAACACAAAGTCACCTGAGTCGCCTGTATTCCTAAAAGAAAAGGTATTCCCCGTAGTATTATTAATATTTGGTGATCCTGTACCGAAAAAGTTTATTTCAAAGGCATTTGCCCCATCTGTATTAATATTTAAACGATTATTGAACGTGGTTGTACCCTGAAAAATAGAACCTCCATTGACAATCAGTGATCCGAGAGAAATACCCCCTGTCTTTACTTGTCCGGTGGCAGAATCGTTTAATGGAGGATTAGTATTGCCCCCTGGAGCTGCTTGTGTTGGGTTATTCCATGCAGCCTGTATAACCGATGCTCCCGACAAAGCAGCCATCAATACAATTGCTATCCCAACAGCCGGCTTGATTGTTTGCTTTAGAAGTGTATTTGTGAGGGTATTCATGATGTAGAAAAAACTAACGAGAATCAGGCGCATAACATAACTAGTAGGTATACTGCCGATTTGTAATATGTATTTTATAATACGTTTTTTAAAGTTTGTTTGCAATACAAAGGGTGAGTAACTACCTACATAACCCTGTCAGAAAATGAATTGTATTTTTTATAAAAATTGATATGATGTATCTATAGTTACGTTCACCTTTTGGTGGGCGTTTCTCTTTATCACTCAAAGAAAATGGTGCGAAGGCTTTGCCTTCGCACCCACATAACAATATAAATATAGAACCATGTTCGATTTAAAACAAATACATCTAGTACTTGCTCAACTAGAAGAAGAAAAAGGAGTAAAAAAAGACCAAATCATTGAAGCAATTGAATCTGCTCTTGCTTCAGCATACAAAAAAGAGTTTGGTAAAAAGGGACAACTAGTCACCTGTTCATTCAACTTTGAAACAGGTGAAACTGATTTTAAACAAGTAAAGAAAGTAATGGACCCAGAAATGGTTCTTATGATTGAAGAAGACGAAGCGATGCCAGAACAAGAACACCTTGCTGAAGAAGACCGAAAAGTGCGATTTAATGCTGAGCAACACATGTTTGTAGAGCAAGCCAGGCTTATCAAGGCTGATGCAGCAATCGGAGATGAACTTATCTTCCCACTTGAGAACAAAACTGACTTTGGACGAATCGCCGCGATGACAGCAAAACAAGTAATCATCCAAAAAATTCGTGAAGCCGAGAAAGGATTCTTGTCTGAGAAGTTTGGAGACAAACAAGGAGAGATTGTTTCTGGAACAGTTCAGCGAGTTGAGAGAGGAAACATCTTCGTTGATCTTGGAAAAGCAGAAGGATCTATTCCCTTTGCAGAACAGATTAAATCAGAGCGATACAAAACAGGTGACCGGATCTCTGGATACCTATTTAATGTAGACGATGGTGGTCGTGGAGTGTTCTTGCGAGTTTCGCGTACTCACCCACAATTTTTACAAAAACTTTTTGAACGAGAAGTGCCAGAATTACTAGAAGGAACTATTGAAATCAAAGGAATAGCACGTGAGCCAGGATTCCGTTCAAAGGTTGCTGTATTTTCAACTGATCCAGAAGTAGACCCAATTGGTGCACTAGTTGGTCAAAACGGATCACGAGTTCAAACAGTTACATCAGAACTGTCTGGAGAACGGATCGACATTATCGAGTGGTCAGAAGACATGGATGACTTTATCCGTCAGGCTCTATCACCTGCTGAGATTTTGAATGTTGAAATTACAGAATCAGGAGATGACAAACTTTGTAAAGTACAAGTTGCTGAAGACCAATTCTCTCTCGCGATTGGACGAGGTGGTCAGAATGTCCGCCTAGCAGCACGACTTACTGGGTTCAAGATTGATATTGAACAATTAGACGCAATGGGAAATGTTATTGACCAAGAAGCACGTAAAGCTGAGCGTGAAGCTGAGCGAGTTGCGGCCGAAGCATCTGAAGCTGACGCACAAGCAAGTGCAGAGGTTGAAGAAGAAATGCCAACAGAAGACACCGTTGATACTGAGTCTGAGATTACAGAAACACTCGTTGCTGATTCAGCACCTGAAGTATCTGAAGATAATGTTGCGTAACAAATATGTGAGGCGAATGCCGAAACATAATTTGTATACGCAACTTACGTCAAATTAATTAAAATAATGAGTGTAACGAATATATTTTAATAATTGTGACGAGAGTTGAGCTAGAAATAAAAAAGAGCACATAACATAAAGAGCGGGCCTTCGGCCCGCTCTTTTTGTCCCCAACTTTTTTAAACGTTTCTTTTCTTTGACCAAACAAGCCCCGTTCGAGCATATCTTAATCTCAAGAATAATTTAATCTTCTGCTCTGGATGCTCTATACACCTAGATACATATAGCAAACTTAGATTAAATTTATACCACGAATTAAATACTTGACAAGTTTATTTTTTTCGTATATACTCTTTCTTGATGAGAGCGGTTCGCGCCTCATCTGTGACCGTATGGTCGATTTTGAAAGGTAGTATCATGAAAAACGGCAAGTTCACCGAACCAATCACGGACACGTTCCGTTCCGGTAGTTTCAACCCACTTTTTCTTTCTTTGACGGGTCCGGCCGGCGCAGTCGCAATGGCGGCAGACGCTGAGCCCGACAATCCCGGCGCAGGCGGCGTCACCTTCGGTTAACGCGCAATGAGCGCAAGGAGAAAATACTTACTCGAGGCTAGTAACCTCACGTTGACTCTTGCACGGTCAACACAGAAAGCTCTACTATCCAGTGGGGCTTTTTTCTTATAAAAATTTTCTTTGCTATAATCTTTCCATTATATAACCTTTCTAAATAAAAGACCCATGAACCTACTACACGATATTCCAGCTGGTACACCCGACGTCATGAACGTTATCATCGAGATCCCAAAAAACTCAAAGAATAAATACGAAATTGACAAAGAAACAGGGATGATTGCCCTAGACCGTGTAATGCACACAGCACAAGACTATCCATTTGATTACGGATTTGTACCACAAACATTATTTGATGATGGTGATGCTCTTGATGTAGTAGTTATGACTACCTATCCGCTCGCTCCAGGAATCTTAGTGCGATGTCGTCCAGTAGCAATCATGGGAATGGTCGACGGAGGTGAACAAGACGACAAAGTTATCGCGGTTCCAACCGATGACCCCAGATTTGATGAAATTACTGATCTTGCCGACCTTAACAAACACTTCTTAAAAGAAATGGAGCATTTCTTCGCAACGTACAAAAAGATTCAAAATAAATCCGTTGAAGTAACTGGTTTCAAAGGAAGATCTGAAGCAATGAACGCATTTGAAAAATCAGTAGAAATGTACAACAACGATAAAAGCTCATAAATCGCTAGTAGACAAAGCGCTATGCGTAAAAAGAGCGGTGCAGAGCATCGCTCTTTTGATTAAAAATTATTTCTAATAAGTACGCTATACTTATACCTGTCTCGCGCAGATAGACCGACTCCCCTTCTATCGGGAT
>CALGNJ010000008.1 GCA_937958705.1 Minisyncoccota bacterium
TGACAGGCGAGTGCTCTAACCAGTTGAGCTACGACCGCAAGTCATATCTCTATTGTTTAACGTCACTTATTTTCGTTTATTTATTAAGGTCGCACGAGTGCTCACTATAGTCTTACCTAGAGTTGAGCTACGACCGCAGCTCATCAAACTAATATAATTTGATGTCGAAAGTATAACTTTTTTATGTATAAATGCAATACATAAAAATGAGATATATTTCTTGTGTCGAAGGAGAGACTGGGGTCAAGTTTCTAAACTCGCTATACTCGTTAAGAACTTCCTCCCCGGACTCACCTGTCTTTGCTACGCTCAGACATGGTTCCGTCTTTCGAGCCTCTCCCGTGAGCAAATCAATTTGCTCACTCTTCGACACAAACAAAACAACCGTAGGTTCTTTTGTTTGTGTCGAAGGAGAGACTCGAACTCTCGACCTCTGCGTTATGAGTGCAGCGCTCTAACCAACTGAGCTACCCCGACATGATTGAAATTATTTCAATGCAGGAAGAATATCATATTCACTATCCTGTTTCAATCGGTTGCGAAACCAGAAGTCTTTGGTATACTACTTTTCATTCAATTCCACCTAAATTATATCGCGAAGTGGAGAAATGGTATCTCGTAAGAGCTTCATGACTCATAACCCTGGAGGTTAT
Source organism: Minisyncoccota bacterium (assembly GCA_937958705.1). Taxonomy (GTDB): domain Bacteria; phylum Patescibacteriota; class Minisyncoccia; order Phycocordibacterales; genus JAHDEI01. The sequence goes on from CALGNJ010000008.1 coordinate 654, forward strand.
GAGCTAGACAACTCTATAAACTGTCTGAATATATACAAAATATCGCGGAGTGGAGAAATGGTATCTCGGGAGGCTCATAACCTCCAGAAGTTGGTTCGATTCCAACCTCCGCAACAAATAAAGAAAAGAACCGCATGCGGTTCTTTTCTTTATTTTACAACTCTACACCGTCTTAATAATCTGCTGTAGCTCTCCTACTGTATCAACAAGATAATCCGGCTCCATCTTTTCAAGAGCACTTCTTGAGTTAAATCCCCACGAAACTGAAATGATTGGCAGATGTATCTTCTTAGTCGCTTCTATGTCTCGAGTCTCATCCCCCACATAACAAGCTTGTTTCTCATCTATCTCCTCTTCCTTAATCACTCTTTTTAAAATCTTACTCTTCCCAAATATGTTCTTGCCTGAATATATAAACTCAAAAATATCTTGCATGTCGTGAGCTTCCAAAAACACCTCAACATTCTCTTTCGTGTTGGAAGTCATGATTCCTAATCTGTATCTATCCTTCCTTAAATCAATCAACAGTTCATGCATGCCCGGAAAGACCTTAATATGCCGCATCTCTTTCTTTAAATCTTTTTTAATCTTGAGCGCTAGTTTTGGAATCATGAATTTACTAATCCCATACTGTTTTACAATCTCTTGAGGTTTCTTACTTTTCAAAACCGGAATGTCTTCAGGTTTAATTGTGGCGTAATGGAACTCCGGTGCAATTTTATTATATATAGTAATACCTGCAGTTAATGTATCTGCAATGGTTCCATCAAAATCAAAAATAATAGTTTTGTTATTCATCCGTGAAGTATACCAATTTTAGATATGAAAAAACCCATCTTGCGATGAGTATTTTCAGCATCTTCATTCATAGCCAACGAAGAGTCCGAAGATTCTCCGAAACCTATAAATGAATGAAGATAGTATTAGTATACTCTCTGTTTGTTTCTCAAAATTGACTCGAAAGTGTATATGTATATAACTTGTGGATACAGTAAAGCGGCCCTAAGGCCGCTTTTTATATTGTATTCACCAACCCTTAACTAAAGACCTCCTGAAGAAGGAGCCACTTCGAAGTGATTGGGAAGACTTGACCTTGTTCAATCCCAAATTTACTGAGTGCTTCAGAAGGCAATCTAATACTCAACCCATTAATATAAACCTGAGAATCATTATAGTATATGTGACACTTTTGGTCATACAAAAGCGTAGCTTTAATCTCTGAGACAAAGATGTTGAGGGTGTCAGCATGCTCTTTAATCAAATCGTTGACCATTCTGTAAGCAGCTTTGGCGGGTGTAAACTGAAAATTAATATTCGCCAGGTCCTTGAGTTCACAGATTCCAATTACTTCCCCGCTTAGTGCTTTCACTTCAAGCCAGACAGATTTGTCTAACACTCTTTCTGCATAAATATATCCAGATTCTTTATCATATGGTAGTTGGAGGCAAACTTTAACTTGTTGTCCTTTGCCGATTAATTTCTTGACCTGTGCTTGCGTAGGCTTTTTTATTTTAGTTGTCTGTGCCATAACGGCCTCCTTTTTGTTAACAATGCAAGTAAAATAATACATTATTTTACTTATAAGTCAAAAACAAACGACGCGTAAGCGTCGTTTGTTTTCTTCTCCTTACTTTGTCGTTTCCATTCCTGATGTAATCTCTGAGATTTCACTGGTGATAGCAGCCTGTCTCTGCTTATTAAACTGTCGCTTAAGATCCTTGGCGACCTCTCCTGCCTTGTCTGTTGCATTTTTCATCGCAACCATACGTGCTGAGTGTTCTGATGCTTTTGAATCTAAGAGTGCATAGTATAGTGATGTTGTCACCAAGTACGGCACGATGTTTTTCAAAACCGTTTTTGCATTTGGCTCAAACTTGTAGTCAGTTGGCGTATCTTTATCAAAGTCATACTCTCCTGCTTTGTCTGCGTATTTACCCTTCTTTGGGATGATCTCTGTGATAAAAGCTTTAAGTCCATCTTCTGTGATTGGTAGTACTTTTCTCACTAACGGTTTCTGCTCTGAAGTTGTAATAAATTTAGTATGCAATACGTAGAATGAGTTGTAGTCTCCGTTAAAGAACAGATCTGTAACTTGCTTTGAAATCTCTTCAAACTCAGATAGCTCATCTGCTTCCCCTAATTGTGTCAGGTGATGTAGGTTTTCATATCCACGCCGACTTGTGTACTCGTATGCTTTTTTACCAACAGTAATGAGCCCGACAGAATTCTTGTCTAATCCTTGCTCTTGGATAAATACCTCAAAAGCTTTAAATAAGTTTGTGTTGATTGCTCCAGCCAATCCTTTGTCCGAAGAAACAACAACCAATCCTACTTTATTCCCTTTTGTATCAGCGAAGTACTCTGATATACCAGTCGAAGAGGCGTGTGCAAGGCGTTTAAGAGCCCAAAACGCAAAGAATGCATACTCACGTGCCTTGAGTGCAATTTCTTGAGCCTTACGCATTTTTACAGCTGAAACAGACTCCATGGCTTTGGTAACCTTAGCTGTCTTTTTTACTGATGTGATTTTATCTTTAATGTCTCGTAGTGCCATGAGTATTATTAATTACTATACTATTTTCGATTCTTTACAAACGTTTCGATAAAGTCTTTTAGTTTTGCTTTTGTTTCGTCTTCAAGTTTTCGTGAAGTTCTAATTTCTTCTAGTAGTTCAGGCGACTCATTCTCTATTTTTTCAAATAGTTCTGATTCGATCGCGATCATATCTCCCACTGGGAAATCTCGACCATAGTTATTTGTAATGAAGAATAGTGAAACTACTTGTTTCTCAAATGGTAGCGGTGCATTATTTTTTTGTTTAAGCATCTCTACTGTGCGTAGTGATGACTCAATTTTTTCAGTTGTAGCTTCATCAAGATCTGATGAGAATTGCATGAACGCTTCAAGCTCTCGGAACTGTGCCAAAGAAAGTTTAATAGGTCCTGAAACCTTTTTCATCGCTTTAGTTTGTGCAGCTGATCCAACACGCGATACAGAAAGTCCCACGTCGATAGCTGGACGGATACCTTTGTTAAACAGTGTAGAATCTAGGAAAATTTGTCCATCAGTAATTGAAATTACGTTAGTTGGAATATATGCAGATACGTCTCCTTCTTGGGTCTCAATAATTGGAAGCGCAGTAATAGAACCTCCTCCATGTTTTTCAGAAACTTTTGCTGCTCGCTCAAGTAGTCGTGAGTGCAAGTAAAATACGTCCCCTGGGTACGCCTCTCGTCCAGGTGGTCGCCGCAAAAGTAGTGACATCTGCCGGTACGCAACCGCTTGTTTTGAAAGATCATCATAGATAATAAGAACGTCCTTCCCTTTATCCATAAAGTACTCAGCGATAGCGACACCAGTGAATGGTGCTAAAAAGAGTTCAGCTGCTGGTTTTGAGGCTGCTGCAGATACAACTGTTGTGTACTCCATAGCTCCTTGTCTCTTTAGTTCTTCAACAATTTTCGCTGTCTTAGATTCTTTTTGACCAACTGCAACATAAATACATACAGGTCGTGTTTCAGCTGGTTCGTTTTTTTGGTTAATGATCGTGTCAATCGCAATAGTAGTCTTCCCGGTTCCTCGGTCTCCAATGATAAGCTCTCGTTGCCCTCGTCCAATTGGGACCATTGAGTCGATAGCTTTAATACCAGTTTGCAGTGGAGTATCAACAGGCGCCCTGTCAATAACACCAAATGCTTCTCGTTCCACAAGCATTTCACGATCTGACTTAATCTCCCCTTGTCCGTCAATCGGTAGAGCAAGTGAGTCCACTACTCGACCAAGAATTTCATCTGAAACAGGCACTGAAAGAATCTTTCCAGTTTTAATGACTGAGTCCCCCTCCTTGATTGAGTTTGGATTACCAAGAACCACAGCTTTAACTGAGTCTTCTTCAATATTTAGTACTAGACCAAATGTTTTTGAGCCTCCTTCTAGTGAGTCTTCAACTGATTTTGAATCTCCTGAATTAAACAGAACCATCTCTGTCATTTGAACTCCTGAAAGTCCCTCAATATTAACTACCCCGTCGGCAGTTTCTCTGACTGTTCCGATCTGTTCTACATCTGAGCTCACGTTAAAGTTCTCAAGCTCTTTGTATAGTTTTTCTACTAATGGATTTGACATAAAAATTTGTATTTAGCTTCCTAAAATTATGGTTGGTATTGTAGCAAAAAAAATTCTTCTTTCCTAAAAATGAAAGAGTGATGGCTATGCCATCACTCTTTTTTTATCTAGATTACATGCTTTATGCGACTAATCGCTTGTACATATCAACAAGTCCTTTTTTATATGACTTATCAAGCATCACTCGTGCGTTCTTTGCGATAAACCCACCCACGACAGTTTTGTCTTCTACTACCGTAACGTCTCCGTCTATAAATACATCACTGTGCTTCTTTAACTCTGCTTTGTATCTTTCTCCGTCAGCAGCATCTCTGACAATCAGTGTCGTACCATTTCCTTTCGCTGACCTCTCTAGTAGAACCTCGAACTCACGCACAATTGCAGGCAGAAGCTTGTGCTCTTTCTTTTCCTTCAATGCATTGATGAAGTTTTTAAAAAACGCATCCATCTCAGATTCTGTTTTTTCAGACTGTGCATGCAGTAATGTTTGTGCGTAAAGTTTTGCTTTGCTCATAGTATTTTCTTTGCCAGGTATTCTAACCTAATTTTAGTAATTCTAAAAATTCTAACTTCTCCTCCTCGCTTACATATGAGATTCTGTTTTTCATCAAGTCGTTAAAAACCGGCCTCTTCCCTTCATCATCATTTCTCGGAAGAACATGAACATGAACATATGGAACTTCTTGTCCTGCACTTGGTAGGTTCCTTTGATACACAGCAACGCCAACACCTAGCTGCTGGTATACATGCTTGGCGACGTCATGAACCATATCTGACAGTGCTAGATAACTTTCCTTATCCATATCCCAAATAGTCTCAAATTTCTTTTTTGGGATCACGATAGTGTGACCTTTATCAAATGGTGCAATATCAAGAAAAGCCATTGCGTGCTGATTCTCCGAGATCACATACGAAGAAACCTCCCTATCAATAATTTTTTCAAAAATTGTTTTCTGAATCATCAAAACATTATACCAAGACATGATAAAATCTTGATATGAAATTATTGGCACTAGAAACATCTTGTGACGAGACTGCTTTTGCAATTTTTGATTTTACTTCTGAGAGAGAGTTCACGATCCTCTCCGAGCAACTTAATTCTCAAATTGATATCCACCAAGAATATGGGGGTGTCTTCCCTGCAGTTGCTAAACGTGAGCACACAAAAAACTTGTACCCTCTCTTAATTGCAGCTCTGGATGAATCTGGACTCCTTATCAAACGAACACAGAGCACTGATGTTCCTCAAGAAATCATGGACAAGCTTCATGTGTTACTAGAACGAGACCCCGATAATTTAGAACTGCTAGTTAGGTTCTACGAACAATATGAATTCCCAGATATTGACGCGGTTGCGGTTACCTATGGTCCAGGGCTCGAGATGGCTCTGTGGACTGGATTTAATTTTGCCCGAGCACTCTCACACACGATAAGCGCTGAGCTGGTACCAACCAACCACATGGAAGGACATATTTACGCTAGTCTTATTACTCAGAATGAAGAAGGGGTCTTCACTGTTCAAGATCCACAGTTTCCGAACCTTAATTTACTTATTTCGGGTGGACATACCGAACTAGTGCTCGCAACAAGTGAACATAACTATACAAAGATTGGAAAGACACTTGATGATGCTGTAGGTGAAGCATACGACAAGTCAGCCCGATTGCTTGGAATCCCCTATCCTGGAGGACCTCAAATATCAAAGTTGGCAGATGAATATCGCTCTGTTTCACAAAGTCAGACTTTGCGGATTACACTTCCTCGACCAATGCTTCACACAAAAGACTACGATTTTTCTTTCTCTGGATTAAAAACAGCTGTACTAACACAGACTCAGAAGCAGGATGAGATAACTAATTTGTTCAAGCAAGAGCTTTCTTTTGAGCTCGAAGAGTCTATTGCGGAAGTACTTATTAAAAAAACCAAGCGCGCAATCACTGAGTACGGAGTTTCATCATTGATTATTGGAGGTGGTGTTTCGGCAAATAATCACCTGCGAGAGAAATTCACAGAGCTATGCGAGCAAGAAAGAATCAAATTATTCTTACCTGAAAAAAAATACACCGGCGATAATGCTGTGATGATTGGTATTGCTGGATACAGGCGTTTTATAAATAAAAAATACCCAAAAGGTGTCGAGCGGGTGTTAGGAAGATTATCTCTAGAAGATTAAAAAAGCCCCCGACTGGGGGGCTTTTTATTTAGACCGTGAAAATGGTCTAACAAGCTCAAGAGAGTAATCGAAACCAGCAAACTGTTCACGAGCTATCTCCTTGACTTGTTCGAGATTAAGATCCGGAAACCTCGTGGGTCGCTCTGGGGACATAATCAAGCGGCGACCACCAGAGACTTCAACCACGTACTGCGTTACTGTTTCAGATTTCCATGACTTTTGGTCACGTTTGGTGATCCGCACATATGAGTCCGGACCACTAGTCGATACGTCTAGCTCATCCATGTATACCAATCCCTTGTTGACTCGGAACAGCAATTAATTCCAAAATTGGTATAGATACCACACCTGTTACCTGATCTGTCAGGGTCAACTCTGAGACAATGAGTGTTTCAATATCAAACATTGTGTCTTCTGGTGAATCCAAAGAATCTCCCAGATCAGCAATATCTTGTGCTGATTGTGGATCATAGGTATACGTAACCGGCGAAACTGCAGAATTTGAATCAAATGTCTGTATGAAGTGGCGGTGTGTTGAATCCCCTGGATATATGATTGCTGCAATTATTTTAGATTGTTGTGACATGAGTACTGCCTCCCTTTTTATTAAAACAAACTACTATATATTAAAACATATTTTTACTATAAATCAATTACCCCAAAAGTGCCAGTGCGACACCCAGTGCCGCAAACACCATAGTCACAATCCAATACCTCATCACTACGTTGTGCGCTGGATATCCAAGTGCTTCAAAATGATGATGAATTGGTGCCACGAGGAAAATCTTCTTGCCTCGTATTTTTTTAGAAAGAACTTGTAATATAGTTGTCGCTTCTGTTGCAAATAAACAAAATGCAATCACAGGTAGTAGCAAGACTGCATTTGTTACAAAGGCTACAATCACAAGAGAGAATGATAGTGCGTTATACCCCACTTCTGTCATATAAAACTTTGCTGGCGAAATATTAAACCAAAGAAACGCAAGTGTCGCCCCTACAACCACAAAGCAAAATGCCGCAATTTGAACCTGATCTTGAGTCATCGCAATGAACCCATAAGCGGCAAATACAATAGACATAATTCCCCCTGACAATCCGTCCAGACCATCGATAGTTGCTGTGGCAAATGTTGATGTAAATGCTGCAATAAAGAATGGAATAAACAGAACACCGAGCTCAAACCCTCCATAAAATGGTACGTACACTTCTGAAACTCCAAGCTTTGCATAAAACCACCACCCAGCAAATAACCCGAAGCAAAATACCCATACCAGACGAAGTTTCAAAGGTAGACCTCCTTTAAATACACCTTCTGGCTTTACAGTGAAGTAGTCATCAATGAAACCAATTACAGCACCTGCAAAAAAAGCAAAGAGAGGAAGCCACGTCTGTGACCTAGACAAAAAATCAAACTCTCCTGATGGACCTCCAGAGACTGCGTATGATACAACCCAGAAAAATAACGTAGTGAGAAGCACGGACAGAACAATAACCATTCCTCCCATTCTAGGAACAGTGGTATCCCTATCTTTGTGCAATTCATTAAAAATTGGTGTCTCTCCCGTTCCACCCATTGAGTGTTGGTTTCCAGATTTCTTTTTCCATACCCTGAATTTAAAAAGATATTTCAATACAATTGGAGCAAGAAGAAAACCTAAGAAAAAAGAGATGAGCCAAGGAAAGAGTATTTGTAGTGCCGGAAGTTCAAACATAGTGTGAGATTATTTGTTTAGTAAGGTTGCGAAAAAAGATTTTGGACGGTCAATAACCAGTTTATCCATTTTAGTGATTCTCCGAGCGTGTCTCGTGTCTCCGGAAAATTCTGTAGCCAACCACAGTCGAACTACCTCTTCTAGTAGTTCCTCAGAAACAAAACGTGCGCCGATAGAAAGTACATTCGCATTATTGTGCTCTCGGGAAAGAGTGAGGATTTCTGTCTCCCTACCGTAATACACGGTTGCGCGTACGCCAGGATATTTATTTGCAACCATGGCTTCTCCTTGCCCCGAGCCACCAAATATAATTGCGCGGTCCTGATCTGGGTTTTCAGATACCCTCTGGGCAGCTTTTGAAATAAAATCTGGGTAATCGTCTGCTGGATCGTGTTTAAACGAGCCGCAATCGATCACCTCGAGTGAATCTTGATATTCTCGCTCAATTAAATCACGTACAATTTTTTTGTACGCAAATCCCGCATGATCCGTTGCTAAGTAGATTTTTCTTTTCATAAGGATATTATAACGCGGTGTATAGAAAAAGATACTGACATGTGATATTCTGTCGGATATCCGGAGAGTTGCCAGAGTGGTTGAATGGGGCGCCCTGCTAAGGCGTTAGGCTCGCAAGAGTCTCGAGGGTTCGAATCCCTCACTCTCCGCCAAGACACATGAGTATCGGAGTGACCCGAATGCCCATATTATTAGCCTTTTTATAGATGGTGGGAAAGCACGAATTAGTAGGTATCCAAGTGGGACACCGAACCTTCGTGTTTTTTAGTACGATAGTAACTTATGAAAACTCTGGAAGAAGCAGTTGTTGAAATTAAGAAATTTCTTGATGCTGACGACCCCAAAGAAATATCTAGTACGTGGATTAATACACACTGCCCTGCTTCATACAGATATATCTGGACACATGTACGAAACGAAAATAATGAAAGTGATTGGGATAAGGTAACAAAAAAGTTTG
>CALGNJ010000009.1 GCA_937958705.1 Minisyncoccota bacterium
CAATTCACATCAATAGTAGTGCTATTCGAAGTACTGCGGATTCTTTTTCTCAGAGAGAGAAATCAATTAGGAAAGCTTTTACTTCGTGCAATCAAAAAAGACTAAATCGTGAAGAGAATGCATCTCCTTGTTTATTGCAACCTGTACAAGAAAAGTTCAGGCCAGGGAGAGGAAATGGTTCTGCGTCAACTCAATATACTTATCTATACTGCTTCTATGAGGCCAGGAGTTCGTCTGGAGGTTCGGGCGGAGGTGGCGGTTGAGGATTTTAGTAATATCATATTTTTTCATTTACATGAGTGATTCTAATCTTCTTTAAGAGAATAAGAGTAGATTCTATTTAAAGAAAAAACGCCGTAATACATCTTACGGCGTTTTTGATCAGTGTAGGTAATTTAAATCTATTCAAGATCCAAGATCATGGCAAAAGCGCTGTTATCTTCTTCACACTGAGGCTCATTTGGAAACCTTTTTTTCAAGGCATGTGCTGCATATGTGAATTGAAATGAAGATTCTTTGGAAACTTCACAGAGCTTAAACAAGATTTCACTTTCAGTGCTTTCGGAGAGCGTAAATTGCTCATATAGATTTGTTGTTGTAGGGTCGTTTCGGGACAAACAAAAATCTTCGAACGGTTTAAAGTTTTCTCTCGAGCAGGCTGATAAATCTTCTTCTGGAGAGTAATTTGCAACCACAACTTTAGAGCTGCTACTCATCTCGTTTGGTGAATTATCTGCAGCAAAAGATTGAGTTGAAGAGCCAAAAACAAATGAGAAGGTCATGATAGTAATTGGCAATGAGTATCGAAGTATAGACATAGATGTCTCCTTTGTAACTTACTTGATTGATCATTAAAGATCGTCTACTTTTTATAATATCAACTCTAGGGCTAGGAAGTCTTAATAAGTGTGTATTTTATGTGTATAACTTTTGTCAAGAGATTCAATAGAAAAAAAATTCATTTCCTGTATTATTGAGTCACTATGGGCTATAAAATGAATTTAAGTTTCTTTGTTCACATTGCTCTGCTGTTATTGGTGTTATTAGGTCCTGTTTCTTTCAGCTTCGTTAACACAGAAAATTATACTGCAAGTATTGCATTCAGCACGGTTACAGCACAAACAGACGTCTCAGAAATTACGATTGGTACCTATAATAAAGACCTTGAAGACTTCTGTAGCAAGAATCCGGGAACATGGTTCACTAATTGTATAGTGGAGACGAGTGTAAATGCATCATCCCGTTTCCTCATACTTTCCGCTGGCGTTTTTGACTACTTTCTTTGGTTCACGCTTGATAATGAGGTCTTGGGCTCTGAGGTCGTAAACAAGAGTTGGTCAAACATGAGAGATGTGGCGAATATGGCATTTATCTTGGGATTGATCTACATTTCCTTTAGCCTGATTTTGGGTTTTGGTGCCGCAGGCGCAAAGAAACTAGTTGTAAAACTTATTTTAATAGGCTTAGTTCTAAATTTTTCATTGTTTGCAACTCAGGTGATTATTGATGCAGGTAATATCACGGCGTTAACATTTTATAATGAAATAAAGACCGCAAGTCCCCACTCGGCTATCCCTACAAATGGATTATTTGATCCGAAGGGGGTAGAGCTCAAATCCATATCAGGTGCACTTGTACAGTCTTTCAATCCTGCACGAATCTTAGAATCAGATACTTTTAGCTCCATTGTTAGCTCGTCTGAAGCCGGAGGAGACAAGGTAAAAATATGGGGAGTAATCTTCGTGCTTTATTTAGCATTTACTATTATGAATGTTATGGGTGCTTGGCAAATAATTAAAGCATCTTTTACATTTATTTCTCGAACTATGTGGTTAATAATACTTTCTATTCTCTCACCACTAGCATTTGTTGCAATGTTTTTGCCAGAAGGTAATAAATACTTCAGGAAATGGTTTACTGCACTCGTAGATAGATGCTTTTGTCTCGTGGTTTACCTATTTTTTATCTGGCTCTTAATACTTTTGTTAGAAGGTGCTAATGCTGCACTAAGTTCGTCTTCTTCAGGTGCAGCTGTGTCTTCATGGAAAGAAATGCTCCTAACGGTGGTGATTCAGTTTGTGATTGTATATTCTGTTTTAAAGATTGCTGGAGACAGAGCAAAGAAAATGTGTGAAGGAGGTATGGGGGTTGGTGATTTTGCGGCAAATATAACAAAAAAAGGAGCTGGTCTTGCTTTGGGTGTGGCAACTGGTGGAACAGGATTAGTTGCCCGAAGAGCAATTGGAAGAACCGCCTACAATGCTGTTGAAGGAAATAATGCTGTAGGTAGAAGACTTGGAGCAATGGTGCAAAGTAACAGTGGGGTAGCAAAATTCATGGGTAATATAGGAATTGGCGCAGCTGATAGAATTCAAGGAAAGAAATTTGGTCTATCAGAGGGATACAAAGGAGTTGCAGATAAAGCAGCTGACAGAGATGTAAAAGTAGCAAACCGAGTAGGTAACGTGGTAAAGAACGTTAACAAAAAAGAAGCAGAAAAGAAGTATGAAAGAAGGTATGTAGAGCAAGGCAAATCTCCGGAAGAAGCAAAATCAGAAGCGAAGTCTCGAGTTAAAGCAGAGGATGGGGTGTATAAAAAACAAGGAATTGATGCAGGGCGTGCATATCTAAAGAACAGAACTGATGGAGCAACAGGCGCAATGGTGAGCATTCTTAATGGTTTGGTTCCAGACGCTGCAGGAGAGGCACTACGACG
>CALGNJ010000010.1 GCA_937958705.1 Minisyncoccota bacterium
ATGGATAGGAGGAAAAACAAACAATACAGAAGTAGGAGATATTGAATTGCGTGTGGTAATCAGGAATCCTGGGAATGCCGATGGGTGGAATGGTAATTACAACAGTGATGCTGAAAACAATACGATAACTTTGTATTCAGGTCTCGTATCTGACGCAAATACTGTTGGGGCGAGCACACATTTCAGGGGTAGATTTATTCCATTTACACACACCGTAACTGATGTGAGCATGTTGTCGATCTATCAGCGTCCCGTTGGAACGATCACTGCAACACGATATTACCGATACATTTATAAATGGATAACAAAATAATTATGGAAAATCTAAAACAAGTACAACAATTTCTAGCAACTGAAGAAGCACAAATAGCATTGGGTCAATTACTGACTGATTTGCAATACCACCCTGCAACACATGGAGAAAATCCACTTCTATTTGCATTGCAGACTCTGATGTCACGATATGGGGAAATGAAACAAGTTATGGCTATTTCAGAAATGAGAAAAGAAGCTGAAGCAAAAATTAAGGAAGGTCAAGCACAATTGGATGCGATTAATAATGATGAAATTACTCTTGAATAACATGGAATCAATAAGAAACAACTTGGGAGTTATCGTTGTTGCAGCAGGTCTTATTGCAACATGGGCTATTAATGACTACAGAATAAATCAACTTGAAGAAGAGGTGGCAGCAATAAACCCAGTCGTTCTTGAAGTAAAAGAGAGGTTGATATCAATAGAAACAAAATTAGAGTTTCTAATAAAAAAATAATGCTAGGTAAATACCTTCAAAACAAGTGGAGGAATGAAGTCAGACTCCCGAATATAAACCTTATGGATTACGTAGAGTTCGACAGAGTAAAGAACGGACACCTACAGTGGTTATTCAAGGACAACCTACCTCAAGCAATTGAGGCTTTTGGTGTTAAGTATGAAATTAAAGCTGGTTTTAAATGGGACGGTGCATCCTCACCAAGACCATTGTGGTTATTTTTCTCCCCCTTTGATGAAAAAACATGGTTTTCTACTCTGATTCATGACTTTCGATTTTCAATAAGGATGGGAGGTTTTTTCCGAACTAATTGGATTCTTTTTAAGATGATAGTGGTCGAAGGAGGAGGATTATTACGTGCGTTTAGTTATCTGGTAGCCACTTCGTCTCCTATTGGATATTATCTTTGGAGGAGACACAAAGAACATGAGAGTTATGTAAGACAACACTTTACCTAGTGGGTTGCATCTGAGTTCCTTGGTTTTAAATATGTAGCTAATGTTAAGCCACGGCTATTTAGTTTATCCATAATGGGTAGACTATGGAAACAAAAGAAACATTTTTAGAGAAGTTATTACGGTTTGCGAAGTCAGAAACCGTACGTAAATTTTTAGTATGGGTTTATCCTCATATTAAGATGCGATTATCAGAAGTAGGAAAGGGAAGACTACCTTTTCTTGCTGAATTTTTTTATAAAGAATTTTACGGAGAGACAGGACTTATCGAGTCGGAAGATGACTTAGTATTAGCATCTCAACAAGATACAGATGAACCAACACTGTCTTCAAATGACATACCAGCATACGAATCTAGTATGCCGTTATTGTCTGGCATGCATAAAGTTGAGTACCAAAAATCTATTGGTACTTGTGCTGTACATACAGTAGACAACATTACTAAGCAATTTTTAATGGATAGAGGTCTTCAACCAACCAAGACGAATGTATCTCTCATGTATAAAGATTGCCGAAGTGCAGGTAAATACGCAGGGCATGATTCCGGAACAATTGTATCAAAATGTTATGAGCAATTAGTAAAAAGGGGAGTACCAGTTAAAACATGGGAAACTATTCTTAATCGTAAAGAGTTAAAGGCGCTTGATGAGAATAAGGTTATATCAAACGGTTGGGATGTGACACTTGATATTTGGGGAAAGACGAAATACTGGGGTAGAGACGCAGATCGTCTGACTGGACTGTTAAGCACGCTTGATCCACTTACACATAAACTACAAATCTCCCTAGATGTTACTCGACCCGGGTACTGGAGAACACCAATTATTAAAGAAAACACCTCTAAGAAGTCTGGTCGTCATTCCGTTGCTGGAGTATTCCGACTTGTAAACGGTAATAAAGTAGGTGTATTCAATCACTCTAAGTATGGAAATGGTATCTATATTGATGACTCTGGTGATGGTCAAAGAAAATTCCTAACCTTTGATTACTTCTCATCACGAAATGGTATCTGGCGAATTATTGAAATGAAAGATGACACAAAGAATACAGGAATCCAAACTGTACAAAAATTTGATCCTTCAAAGATTGTTAATACTAACGACACTCTTTCAAAGACAGATATTTCAAAAGGACAGAAAAACAATAAAGCAGTCGTAGAACTACAAACGTATCTTGAGCGACTTGGTTACTTTACCTACAAGGGTTCAAAGGGTACCTATGGAAACATCACCGCACGAGCACTAGCATCATGGGAAAGGAAATATCTAGGTCAAAGTTATGGTGGGGGAAACTGGGGATCTAAACACCAAGCTGCTTATAGACTATCTAAGATGTCATAGGTGTCAGAGATGACATCATAAAAATCATTCTATTTGAAAGGAGGTGA
>CALGNJ010000011.1 GCA_937958705.1 Minisyncoccota bacterium
CCTCGACTCAAGGGCATGTAATCCTACGTGTTACTACCTCGTTCGCCATGGGTCTAAACCCATTCGACTTGCATGCCTTATCCACACAGCCAGCGTTCATCCTGAGCTAGGATCAAACTCTTATAGTAAATCCTACTCAAATATAAATTAACTGGTGTTAGTTTATTTTTTGTTATTTTGGAATCTAGACGGGACAAAAGAAAATATAAGATATATTTCATTTTGTTCCTCGACACTTCTTACTTACCAGAAAGAAGTGTCGATGGACACGATGATTAATCGTGACCATTTTTGTTTTTACCTTAACGCGCATACGAAAAGATAAGAACGGTTTTTGTACTTACCGCCAAGATGTCTTGGGAGACATCTTGACGTTATTTCATTATGTGCTCTCCGCAAACAAGTTACTAATGCAACTGCTGCTGATGCGGAGAAATTGTCAAAAATCAATACCGAGTATTATAGTCGTACAGAAAAGAAAGTCAAGCGTTTTTCTAGTGCTGAAAAACGTGCATAACTTTAGGGTTTCTTTCAATCTTTTTTATGTAGAAAATTGGCCCGATGCAAAGCATCGGGCCAACTAAATTTTATCTATCCACGTACTCTTGATCGCCACGCAGGTACGCGCTCTGCTTTCTGCCGGGCGCGCAAAGAACTAGTGCTTTGATTTCCACCATACCTAAATTGATCAGATCGGGTTTCGTCCAGCGCATCTCGTTTATCACCTAGGCATGAATTGTATCCATACCTAAAAAATGTAAATCGTTTTCTCTCTGGTAATTCTGCCTGAGTGATAACCACATCTCGCGCAAGAGTTTCATGATCAGAATCAAAAAAGTAATCAAGGCAGTCTAATGAGTTTGAAGATCTCTCTTGTTTTCGAGAGCCATAATGAAAACAATCATTGCTCACATGCTCTATGGTAACTCCGCTCAGAGACGACTCGGACATACGACTACCAGTAACTACGATTGACTCACTCTTTGGATAGCCAGAATCACATTGGTTATATTGTAAGTCTCCACAATCCGCCAACACAGCTCTTGAAACTCCAGATAGTAGATGGCGGATTCTTTCTTGTGTCTTACTCATTGTTTTCTCCTCTCCAAATACCATAACCAAATCGGTCACGTATAGGTTCTGTCTTCTTTTTGGTCCAGCCAAACGCATAGCCCAAAAACTCAACACCTTGACCAAAACTTTCATATCCACCTTTCAAAAATTGGTCCCGAGCATACAGATAACATTCCTGAGACTGTATTGGGAATCTATAATATCGACAACCCGCAGCTATGCTCTCTCGAACTTTCCATGGCGATACGGATGGTTTTGCCATATATGCATAAAAAGCACGTACACCCCACGTTGTCCCTCTCAAAGAATTCTGACCGATAGGATCTGAATAATAGTCATCCCTGATTTGTGGTTTCTGAATTTGCTGTTGTGTCTCTTGCGGGACAGGGGTATACACAGGAACTCCTGGTGTTGCACATGCACCCAAAAGACCAATAGTAGTTGTTAGAAAAAATAAGCGCATCGCACTCTCCTTTTTTGAAATATAGTATTTGATCTACTGTAAAGACCACTCAGGTAAAACTATACTGAAATATTATATAAAATCAAATTACCGCTTACATAGTACAAGCACAATATTGTCCTCATCATACGCACAGGCCCCTCCTGATATCACTCCGTTAGGCCCACAAGAAACAACGGCTCCTGTCAGTAATCCGCCTCCAGGATCTGTAATACCCTTGCACCCATCTGTTTCAGCAAGACACCTATAATCATCATCAAAGTAAAATTCATTTCCCCATGGGTCTGTTGGGATAGATCCAATGTATGGCCCCCTCCATCCTGACCATAAGCGTCCATTTGTTACCAAACCAGAGTTTGGGTCTGAAATCTGAAACTCATTGGTTGATGAGATTTCATCTAGAGGTTCACATAGTGTTTCATTATTATTAGGGTAAAAACCTGTATCAAAATACATGAGTGTTATTGCCTTATCTAATTCGTTAAACTGTCTCAATACTGCCTTTTTTGATGCGTCTTCGCGCATGCTACCTATTGTAGTAACGAGCACCGAAGCAAGTGTTCCAATAATCGCAACTACCACAAGTAGCTCAATAAGTGTAAATCCCAACTTATTTTTCATTGTTTTATACTACCAGACTATTCCTTTTTACTCTCCTTGACGGCTTTCTTTATCTCTTGCTTTTCCTTATCTGAAATAAGTGGAGTTGTTTGCTTGTTTTTCTCTATTTGTTGTTTCGTAGTCTTTTCTTTTTTTGTATTACTTTTTTTGGGTTTTGAGATTTTGGTTGGGTTTTGTACAACTTCTTTACTTCGTATTTGTACTAATATTTTATACACACAATATGTTACAACCAGAATGAGAAAGCCATAAATCCATCTATCAAAATTAACCGGTAGACCAAGAGCTGGCACAAGTAGTATTGCAAAAATAACGACAAGGATTTTATTCATTTAAAACAGTATATCAAATATTATAAATATTCCTGGACCAATTTCTCCCTCTCTTCTGGGAGCGCCATCTGAACTATTGCTTGCTCCATCTTTATAGAATGTCTTGAGGACTTAAATAAAATACTGTCTCCCCGTTCATGATTCTTTGCTAAATACTCTCCAGCTTCAACTGAAGTTTCAAAATGCATTGCTGCAATACCTAACTGAATCGCACGTGTATATGTATCAAGCGAAAGTTTTCCTACGGTTATCAGCTCATGTACATATGTGGACTGGAGTGCAACATCCACATGTGCTTGCTCTGCATGTTCACCCAGTTCCATCATATCCCCAAATACAAATATTTTTCTACCCTCAGCTTCAAATTGTTCAAAAACCTCGAGAGCTTTTTTGACCGCTACAGGTGACGCATTATACGCGTCATCTATTAATAGAGTATTGTCTATTCCCTGAATGATCCTCGCACGTCCTGGCGTAGGTACATAATTATCAGAGAGGCTTTGTAGACCATCGGTAATTTCGATACCAAGTTCTTTGTAGATTTTAATAAGCGCCGTTACTGGATACATCATCTGTGAGCCCAAGACCTCGGATAGTACCACTTCGTATTCCCCGTTCTTTAGCTGTGTCCCCTCTTTATTAAATGTTACCTCTCCATCAATAACAAATCTTTCTTTTCTATGAGAAATATCTTTCAGCACACTCTCTAGAATTTCATCATCACCATTGTACAAAACAAGTCCTTCTTCTTTGGTGTACTCTGCAAGTGATTTCTTTTCAGCGTATAGTTGCTCCTTTGAATCAAAAAATTCAATATGTACAGGAGTCTTTGCCAGAGCTGTAAATACTGAGATATCTGGACAAATCCACTGTGCGATACCCTCAATATCTCCTGGCGCACCAGCACCTACTTCAAGCACAAGTAACTCTGGGAAATCTTTGTCAAAAATTACCTGTTTCACTCCTAATATCAATGTCTTAATCCACCGTATCGGGTGTAACCCGGGATTTGACAAATCCATGATAGCCAGTGGAACCCCGATCTCTGAATTGAATGATTTCTTCGCCGCCCTGACATCCGTAATCCCAACCAAGCCTGCGTACAAAATGTCTTTTGTAGTAGTCTTACCAACAGAACCTGTAATGGCAATTACGATGGGGCTATGTTTGTTCAGCATCTGTTTTGCCTCCCACCCAAGGAGTGCGACTAGGGGTTTTTTGAGTAATTCTTTCATGTATTTATTTTACTGTTTCCAATTAAATACTCCTAAGCCTATCTGGTGGTAACTCATAATAGTTGAGCAAGAAATCAACCATATCAAACATTGGATCTTTCATGGTAGTTGATGAATATCTGACTTTTTTGGGTTCTACAGTGTAGAGCAATATAATGTATTGATCTTCATTTTGTTTCGCTTGTGCAGGAAAAAATGAAACCATAGAATGCAAGAATCTATCGTCATAATATCCTCCCGTCGGTTTCGCAATCTGAGCTGTTCCTGTCTTTACCCCAACTGAATAATATTGATTCGAAAATTGTTTAAACGTCTCAGAATCGTCAACAGTATTGATCATATATTCTCGCACTTGTTTTGTTGTTTCTGGAGAAAAAACCTCAAATGCATCTGTGTCTGAAAGGTTTTTTGAAGGTATCAAATTTCCGTACTCTATAGAATCTACAACTCGAGGTGTCACCATATACCCACCGTTAGCAATTGATGCGATGGCTCGTACCGCCTCCATTGGAGTTACAGCTATTCCCTGCCCGAATGATGCTGTTGCGATTTCTACATCTTTTTTAGAATCCAAGTTAGAGGTCAGTCCATATACTTCATTTGGCAGGTCGATTCCGGTCTCTTCTGCAAAACCTAACAGATAAAAATAGTCAGAAAAATCTTGGTGCCCAACAGCCAGTGCGATAGTTGCCACCCCTGTGTTTAGTGATTGGGTTAATATCTCTTGTAGTCCCGTGAATGGTCCTCGTCCTTTTTTATCGTAGTTAGTGATTGGAAACCTGTTAAGCATAATTCTTCCTGTGTCGTTATATGAAAAGTCGCTTGAAATAACTCCAGTTTCTAGCCCAACCGCCACAGTAAGTGGCTTAATAATAGACCCAAGCTCAAGTCTATCTTCTATCAAATAGTTACGATAGTGTTTTGTATCTGTGTTTAAATCAAAGTTATCAGACGTCGCAAGAGCAATGACTTCACCCGTCCGTGTATTCATAACAACACCAGCCGAATATCTTGATGACCACTTACTTACTACTCCATCGAGTTTTTCCTCAAGTAGTGATTGAACTGTTGGTTCAATAGTGAGATTGAGCGATCCTTCTTTTTCGATATTCTTTCTAATATCTGTTGAATTTGCATCCTCCTCTTCTCCCGTAAATAGAGATGCGAAAATACTCTTTGAGCGAACAGATGCAGCACGCCTTAGAATCCCATCATAGTATTTCTCAATTCCATATGATCCAGCAAAGGTGTCTCCACTAAATGACATGAACCCAAGCACTGTCGATGCCAAGTCTCCTCCTGGATAATATCGCTCTTTTTGCAGTACAAAGACCAAACCTTTTTGTTCAATCTTCTTGAGCTCTGCAACAACATCTTTCTCAACCTTAAGAGCAATCTCTTCGTACGGATCATTTTTCTTGGATGCTTTTTTCATAAAGTCAGCACGGTCAACTGACATAACATTAGCTAGCGCGCTATATAACGCCTCCTTGTTTTCAATTTTGCGTGGGTCTATTGCGACGGTATACAGAGGCCTCAGTGTGGCGGCTAAGATTTTGGTTCCATCCTTTGTGGTGAAGAAAATGTCTCCCCTACTAATACTTTTACCTCGCTCTTCTTTAGTGTATTGAGAATCAATTCGCTCTCTGTACTCTGCACCACGCACGACCTGCAGGTCATACAACCTATGCATAAAAATAACAGCAACCAAAACAAATACCAGATTTATCATATTTGCAGACGAAAAGATCTTTCGTTTTTTAAAAAATGTTTTTATAGTTACTACATATCCAGCAAAAAAAGAGACACTCTTGTGTAGTATCCCTTGTTTCTTTTTTGAGTTTTTTTTCTTTCTAGTAACAGGCTTCCGTGCCATACAAAATATATTATCGCGCTAGAGAGTATGTCTCTGTATTTACAGAAACATACGTAGCTTCTCCTATTTTAGCAAAACCATCTTGGTACGCATCTTCTTTTGTGATTAATCGCTTTTTATTGTGATATGAATTTTCCAGGACAGCAACTGTATCTAAATATACTGCCGCCTCTTTTTCCTGTTTTGAAATGACGTATGCCACGTGTGTCACTTTATACATAAGTGAGATATATACAACAAACAGTACCGCAACCAAGAACCCTGCTGCGAGCATGACGTAGCTCACCTGCTTTTCGTTTTGTGTCCGTACTAACTGTTGTATGTATCCCATAATCTACTAAATTTATGATTGTTTATTAATTTGTATTACCCGTAATACTGCTGATCTACTTCGTGGATTTTTTGAAACCTCATCCTCTGTTGGCTTGATAGCTTTTTTAGAAATAAGTGTTCCTACTCCATCTTGATTCCATCTCCGAAATGTATGTTTGATAACTCGATCTTCTCCACTGTGAAACGAAACTATTGCAACGATTCCTCCTTCTTTCATTACCAGAGGAACTCGCTCTAAGAAATCTTCAATATGTTGCCATTCTCTATTGGTTGCAATTCTTAGTGCCTGGAATGTTTTTGTTGCTGGATGAGTCTTCTTGTGTCTATATGAGGCAGGAACTGATCTTTTGATAATATCCACCAACTGACCGACAGTTTCTATGGCATGGTCTTCTCTGTCTTCAACAATGTTCTTGGCAATCCTTCTTGAATACTTCTCACCTCCAAAACCAAAGATGATATCCGCCAATGATTCCTCTGACCACGTTGCAAGAATCTCTTGTGCAGTAGTTCTCTCCGGGTCGACACTAAAGCTCATATCTAATGCTTCGCTTCCATCCTTAAATGAAAATCCTCTTTTTGACTGATCGAGTTGATCAGAAGATAAACCTAGGTCTAACACTGCTAGGTCAAATGACACATTATTCTCTGCGGCTATAGTATCAATCGAACCATATGAGTCGTTTACGAATACTGTCTTTGACTTATATGTTCTTTGCTTGGCACGAACAATCGCGTCCGAGTCAAGATCTGTTGCAACTACTAACCCTTCTGGTCCAACAATCTCTGAGAACACTTCACTGTATCCACCTCCCCCAAGTGTTCCATCAAAGACTACAGACCCTAGCTCAATGTTCGAGTTATCAACTATTTCTTGTAAAAGAACAGGTACGTGTACAGTTTTCATACAGTACCTATTAAATGAGTCCTTCTAGATTTTCCGCCATCGCTTCTGGGTCCTCTTGTTTCGCTGTTAGATATGTATCCCATACTTCTTCAGCCCACATTTCTGCCCTATCTCCAGCACCAGTCCATACAACTTTTTTTTCTACATTCGCAAAGTCTTTTAGATATTCTGGTACCAGAATTCTTCCGCTTCCGTCAACATCTACTTCTGTTGCCCCCGAAAGCATAAATCTATTAAATCCTCGTTCTGATGCCTTTGAAATAGAAAGATTTTCCAACTTTCCTAGAATCACCTTCCATGATTTTTCCGTATAGATAGAAAGACAGTTATCAAGTCCACGTGTGATGTACACTTTTTTACCCATCTCTTTACGAAATTTCGCCGGTAGCGAAACTCTATTTTTTGTATCTATACTGTGTCGGTATTCTCCTATTAACATATGCATGTATTTATTCAGATCTTGTACTTTGGATTCATAAAGCATGTATTTCAAGTTTTGTCTGTGTGTGCAGCTTTTTGTTAATCCAAAGTACAAGATCCGAATTATATGTAGCGCACTCAATCTTGGATTCCAAACAGGGTGTAGTAGTAATTTGTAGTATCAATAGTATGAGATTGTTTTTGTCTGTGAAATGGTATGAACACAGAGGTGAATCCAAGATTGAGCGCGCTACATTTCCAACTATATACCACAATTACCCACTTTCAAACCACTTTATGCCACTTTTATCCACTTCTCCACAGAATTATGCACACATCACCACTAAAAAGTGTTGAAAACTAGGCGTTAAATGGGATTTTAAGGTTTCCACAAGTTATTCACAGGCATGCAATATATTTATTAAAAATCAAAAGTGATTGTGACAAAGGCGCACGGAAGACCCTCACCTACCTTTTCCACATGTTGAAAAAGTGGCATTAAAAAAAACGCGAACATGAGGTTCGCGCTTTTTAAAACCAAATAAGTCTATGCTTCTTCAACCGCAATGACTTCATCTTCAACCTCCTCTTTTACATTCAGAACTTCTTGTGACGCTGTAGTTTTCCCATCTACTAATTGAACATACATAGCAACAACAAACAAAGTAAGTAATGGAGTTACAAATATGAAATGTAATCCTGGAATAGGAATAAGTGCCAACACCAAAGAGGTCACTACCGCGATAATACCAACAAGAACAAACACTCCAAGTACATTCCAAAAATGTGGTTTAGCAAGTGTGTTTGATGCCTTGAGTGATTGATACCATGCTTCACCTTTGTCGACAATCAAGTGCATATAAAATGCAAATCTCACAATAATAAGTAGAAACAGTACCACTCCTGCAATAACACCTAATGCAACTAGTGCTGGCAGTATCATTCCTAGTAAAGCAGCCACTACACCAACTAGCGCGAACGCTACAAAAGAAATGATAAAAACCAATATAGAGGCCAAGAGATAGGATCCAAACTCTTTCTTAGATACCTTAAAAATATCACTAATACCTGCTTGATCCCCCCGAACTGTCTTGAGATACATCTTGAGCAGTCCCAGAGAAAGATATGAAGAAACAAGCGTAAACCCAATAAAACCAATAACCATCCAAGGTCCTACTGTTGTTAGCATAGCAAGGGCTGCTTCTGGGTCGCCGTTAGTTGATAGAGTGTTTAGATTGGTAAGTCCTTCAACTCCTCCCCCAGAAAGAAAAATACCTATACCCATCACAAACAGAACTAATAAATAAATAATTCCTAGCACCACCTGAGCTCCAAGTAGCAACCAAAAGTTGCTCGTGTATGTCTTCCAGGCATCTGAAAAGACTTGACTTATATTAAATGTATTCATAATGACATAAAGTATATCAAAAGAATGAGCCTTTGGCTCATTCTTTTGATTAGTTATCGAATACTGCTTTAATCCTCCGCACACCTGCCGATGAAGAACTCTCCTTTTTAATCTTAAATCTTCCAAATTCTTGTATTTGCCCTGCTTCCTCAACATGCGGTCCTCCGCACAGCTCTCGAGAGTAAATAACGCCGTTATCGTCTTTAATTGTGTACACCTTCACAGTGTCTGGATACTTTTCCCAAAATGATCCAACAACACCCTCTGCTTGGGCCTGGTCTTTTGGCATTTCTTCTATGTGAATCCGTGCACCTGATGCGGCTGCATTATTTACGTACTCTTCTATTTTGTCGAGAGTTTCCCTATCAACCTTCTCTGGATGAGTAAAGTCAAATCTAGTTCTTTCATCTGTGATATTTGAACCCGCTTGGTTAACATGATCTCCTAGCTCTTTTCGCAAGCCTTCAAGAAGCAAGTGAGTACATGTATGGAATGCTGTAATCTTGGGTGAATCTCCACTTAACCCTCCTTTAAATTTTCCTTCAGATGCAGTCCTTGATTTCGCTTGATGTTCTGCAAGTAGAGCTTTGTAACCAGGCACGTCAACAAATAAATCTCTCGACATGGCTTCCTCCAGAATCATCTCAAACGGAAACCCGTATGTTGTTGCAAGCACAAATGCTTCATCTGCAGAAATCTCATTTACTTTAGATGTACAGTTGAAGTTTCCAAATTCTTGAACAACTATATTGTCTCGTTTGTTTTTAACATCAACCAGCCGTTCAAACTCTTTAAGTCCTTGCTTGAGTGTTTGCTCAAATTTAGAAACCTCTCCGACCAATTCTTTTACAACCACCTCTTTGCGCTCTTCTAGATTGATATACACAGAACCATACTTTATGATATACATTTCCACTATTGGTTCGATATGATTAGTCTCAAGACCTATTGATTGAGCATGTCTGACTGCACGTCGCAGCAGCCTTCGTACTACATACCCCTGATCTTTGTTACCCGGCACAGCGCCATCAGCAATCAGAAATACACTTGTTCGTATATGGTCCGCAAAAACTCTATATGATAACTTCATGTCTTCATATGCATGCTCTGCATGTGTTTCCATATATGCAATTACGTCATTAAACAGGTCTGTTTCGTATGCAGATTCAACATCTTGCATGATTGCAGTTAGTCTTTCCAAGCCAGCACCTGTGTCAATGTTTTTATTTTCAAGTTCACCAACTACAACTCCGTCTTGTTTTAAATACTGCATAAACACATCGTTCCAAATCTCAACAACATCCTGTCTTTCGTCTGCAGCCTTAAACTCTTCAAATGTCATATCACCAAGTCCGTGTTCTGTACGGTCGTAAAACATCTCTGAATCTGGACCGCATGGACCATTCTCTCCTGCTGACCACCAATTATCTTCTGCCCCCATACAGTAGATGCGATTCTCTGGCACCAATGTTTTCCATATAGCTTCAGCTTCTTTATCAAAAGGCGCATCTTCGTTTCCTTCAAAAACAGAAACGTATAATCTATTTGGATCAAGCCCAAGCCCTTCCTCTTTGCTTGTTAAGAATTCAAAAGACCACTCGATTGCTTCTTTTTTAAAATAATCACCTAGCGACCAGTTTCCAAGCATCTCAAAGAATGTAAAGTGAGTGTTATCTCCAACTTCTTCAATATCATTTGTTCGTACACATTTTTGTGCATCAGCAATTCTTGTACCTGATGGATGCCTTTCACCAAGTAAATATGGAACAAGTGGTTGCATTCCTGCTGTATTGAAAAGTACCGAAGGGTCATTCTCTGGCACGAGAGGTGCCGATGGAATAATCGCATGTCCCCGTTTTTCAAAGAATGCTAAAAATCTCTTTCTTATTTCTTGTGATTGCATAGTGTATTTTATAGGTATGTACAATTATACCAAATAGTTTTCTTTTAATATAAAAACCCGCTCAAAAGCGAGGTTATATTTTATCAGTAAAACAATCACAACTTTCCGAGATCCAATCTGGATTGGATCTGGATTGGATCTCTGCTTTATGTAAGTAATCGGTTGAGTGTGAAGATCCAATCATCATCCTCATCAATTTCTCCTGTTGCAACTTGTTGTTCCTTTTGTCCTTGAAGCCACTGCAAATATCCTTTATCTGTCTTTGCAACCTCGGCGGTTTTTTGTCCTTTATATTTTCCAAATGTAAACGTATGAATAAAGTTTGGCTGGTTTGAAACCTCCTCCATCCACGCAAGTGCAGCCTCATGCGTTTCGTGTTTATCTAAACATTTTTTATAAAGTCTTTCAAAAAGTGCACGCAAAACAAGTACATCTCCCAACGCATCATGTGCCTGAGCTCCTTCAACCTGAAGATCTAGGTAGTAGCGCAGAAATTGCATGTTATACCGTGGTATTACTCCTTCTGAGTCCAATGACTGTGCAACTTTTTTTGTGTCAATGGAACGAGCAACATGAACTCCATCCCTCTTGAGCATCCCCACATCAAACTTCGCATTATGCGCAACAACGATTGATTGTTTATTCCCAAGAACCTCTTGTAAGTGCTTTTGCATCTCTGACCCGTCAAAAGCAGGCATATTTTCGACATGTCTGTTTGTTACGTGTGAAATTGATTGTGCTTCGATAGATATCTCTAACGGGGGCTTGAATAGCTCATTGTACTCTTTGTCTTGATAAATATATGCACACTGGCACAGCCTATCATCTGGACCAAGCCCAGTTGTCTCTGTATCCAGGAAAACCAAATTTTTAAAAACTTCAGTAAATTTATTCATAGTTATACTATTTTATCACGGGTATTCGCATTGCCACGTATTCTAATATTTGTTTTGAGTTTGCAGATCTGTCTAAAATATATTTTGTCACATCAGCATAATCTTCATAAACCATTCGATCAATCTTTTTACTCACCACGAGCGCAACAAGTCCTGCCTCCAACTCTTTGAGAAATCCTGATATTTTTCCTTTTTCCAGCTCTGTTTTTTTTGCCTCTTCTCCTTCTTTGTAAAACACATCGAGTAACTCCATTCTTTCCAGAAATGTACTAGACAAAAAAGAAGTAACGAGTGCTTCGTGTTGGTGTTGTCTATTACTCGTTATAACCTGCACACGAGAAGTAACCGTCTCAAGAACATATCCACCAGTAGGTAGTAGTATGAAAAAAATAGTTCGAGACGCTGGTTCTTCAATTGTCTTGAGTAGTGCATTCTGAGCTTCAACCGTCATGGCATCTGTCGAAATAGTAACGTATTTAGTATCCATTTTTGCATTCGTCATGGATACAATCGAAGTAATCTTTCGCACCTCAGGAATACCAAATTGTTTTTTAGAAAAGAAAAAAACGTCCGGGTTTTGATCGGTATCAATCCCCATCCGTGTAAAGTACTCTTCTAACTCTTTTTGATTTTGTTCCCTGTCCCCAAACACAAGATACGCATGAGCGTTCTGTGTACCAAACTGCATAAGTGTATCTGCCAACATACAAAAGGATATTAACGTTTTGCGATAATACTTTTCTTGTACACATCAAGATGTTCTAGTGCATGTCCTGTTCCCTGTGCAACTGCGTGTAATGGTTTCTCAACAAGATATGCTTTTACTCCAGTTGCTTTTTCAATAAGCTTGGTTAAGTTTCTCAATTGAGCGGTCCCTCCTGTCATCATAATCCCTCGTTCAATAATATCTGAGGCAAGCTCTGGTGGTGTTTCAGCCAACACATCTTTAATTGCCTGCGTCATTTCTTTGAGTTCGCGCCCAATTGCTTCAACAATTTCGTTAGTTCCAATTTCAATTGTTCGTGGTAGTCCCGAAATATAGTCTCGCCCAGAGATTTTAATTCTTAACTCTTTTGATTCAACTACTTTTAGAGCTGACCCGATCTCCATCTTAATCCGCTCTGCTGTACGGTCTCCGATAGCAAGGTTGTGTGCCTTTTTAATGTAATCAATAATAGCTCGATCAACCCTGTCTCCAGCACATTTTACAGAAGTCGAGGTTACAATTCCCCCAAGGGAAATTACCGCAACGTCTGTTGTCCCTCCTCCCATATCTACGATCATATGCCCTCCTGGCTCCTCAATACGGATACCTGAACCAATTGCTCCCAAGATAGGCTCTTTCACTACGTATGCCCGTTTTGCTCCAGCGTTCATTGCTGCTTCAACCACAGCACGCCGTTCTGTTGATGTAATTCCAGCTGGTACAGAAATTAACACCTCTGGCTTAAATGGATTTACTTTTCCCATCGCTCGCTTGATGCAATATGACAGCATTGCCTCTGCAACACGGTAATCAGCAATCACTCCATCTTTCATCGGACGATAGGCCACGATGTCGTCTGGTGTCTTACCAATCATTATCTTGGCTTCAGCTCCTACAGCCAAAATCTTTTTATCCATCTCAGAAACAGCAACCACTGATGGTTCATTTAAAATTACTCCCTTCCCAGGAACATATACCAAAATGTTTGCAGTCCCTAAATCGATTCCTATTTTTGTCGTTAGTAGTGCCATAGTTTTATATTAATGTCATTATAGCAAATTACTCTTCCCATCTCACGTCAGCACCCATTGCAATCATCTTCTCAACAAAGTGAGGATGAGCACGTTTGAGCGGGTCAGCAGATTTGATTGTTGATTCTCCTTTGATTTGAATTGCGGTGATAAATAATGCCATTACCACGCGAATAATATATGGGGCTTGCACAGTTGCTGGACGAAGTGGGTTTCCTCCAAAAACAACTAATCTGTGTGGATCTGACAGCTGAACCTTTGCACCAAAGTTTGAAAGCTCAGAGGACCATGCCAGTGCACCTTCGTAGATTTTGTTCCAGAACATAATATTTCCTGTACATCCTACAGAAACACCAATAAGCTGTGGCAAGAGATCCGCTGGAAAGTATGGCCAAGGGGCAGCTTCAATTTTTTGTAGCATCTCTGATGTTAACGGCTCTTTGATAGTACGAGTCCATCCAGTTACCGTCAACGCATCTGACTCAACTTTAATTTGTAGTCCTACCTTTTCTAATTGACGAACAATTAGTGTCATGTGTTGAGTGATATTTGTTTCAACCCGCAGTTCTCCACCGGTAACTCCTCCAATCGCCAGAAATGTTGCAACCTCATGGTGATCATCAGGTACTCGATATGTTGTTCCAGATAGTTCAGATACACCATGGACTGTCAGAGTAGATGTTCCTACCCCCTCAATCTTTGCACCCATTGTATTTAAAAAATGACATAGCTCTTGGACGTGTGGCTCTGAAGCTGCATTTGTCAGTGTAGATGTCCCTTGTGCGGTAACAGCCATCATTACAAATGTTTCTGTTGCTGTAACAGACGCATAGTCCGCCCACATGTCTGCAGCATCTCCATCATTATTAAGCTCTAGTTTGTATGGTCGCTTCTCCACAAGGTCACAACCAAATGCTTGCAAGATATTTAAATGAGGATCAATCTCTCGAAGACCTAGTGTGCAACCTTTTGAGCTTGTATCAAATGTTAACTTTTTAGCCCTCCTCATCGTTGGGGCCAACAAAAGAACTGCTGAACGAATCCCTATTGGTAAATCAGCATTATTTAGATTAGTCTTTCCTTCGGCATGTGTCACCACCAGTGTCTCATCTTCTTTATTCCATAGTGCATCAGAACCAATTGCATGAAAATACGCGGTTAATTTCTCTACATCACTAATCTCAGGCACATTAGTAATTACTACTTCTTTGTTTGTAAGAAGTGTGGCGCACAGCATAGGAAGCACTGCATTTTTATTTCCAGATGGTTTAATGGTTCCAGATATTTTTTTTCCTCCCGATACAATTAAGTTAGCCATAATCTTATGATTTTACCACACGTACTTTATCATTTGCATTTTAGTTTGATAAATATATAATATCCGCTATCCCATTTAAAGGAATGGGCCTGT
>CALGNJ010000012.1 GCA_937958705.1 Minisyncoccota bacterium
GTTAAATCACAACAAAGAGCAACTACGTCTTTGTTTTTCTTACCTGCCTTCACGAGCCCTTCTCCAAAACCGTTCCTTGTTGGTTTCTTCTCACACTCTTCTAAAAATAGTTCTTCGTTTAGTTTTAATTTTTGATTTAACATAATGTAATTTATTCTTACCAATTTTATCATAGACACAGCAATGCTTTGTATACCACCTATTGGTATACTACCTATATGAACACAAAGAAAATAATAAGTTATTTTATAAGCGGACTTCTCTTTTTAATTCCTGTATTTATTGTTATCCAACTAATCAAAGGCATCTCCTGGTTTGTGAAAAACTTTATTGATCTTCCACTTGTAGTTGCATTTCCTCTTTCTTGCGTCTTAATTTTTACGTTGGGATATGGAGTTCGCAGACTACTACGTAAACGTCTAAAAAAACGTCTACACGCGTATGCAGAAAAGAAGTCGTTTTTTGGGTACGTGGCTAAACTAATTACAAGTTTTGATGTGCTCTCAGACCAGGTACACAAAGCGTTCCACAATGCTGTTCTCTACAAGGTTGATGACGGTATTTACAAACTCGGCTTTGTGACAGACGAAAGTATGAACATACTCATGTGCGAAGATGACCCTACCCATCATGAAACTGAAGCTTCACCTATTGAAGGTTCTATTTGGGTCTATGCTCCCTACCCAATAAACTTTAGCGGTGAATTAGTACTTGTGGAAATGAGAAAAGTAAAACGACTAAAAAAAGAAGATACTGAATCAATACCTCTATTTGTTCTCTCAGCTGGGATCCTGAAAAGATAGCACAAACAAAAAGGCGCTCAAGAGCGCCTTTTTTATTTCTTTAGTGCGTCAAGTGCAACTTGTAAGTCATCATCTTTCGGTGGTTTTCCGTGCCAGTGAAAATCTCGTTCCCACTCAGGGACTCCTTTTGACGAAATCGTTCGAGCAATAATCATGGTTGGTTTTTCAAACACTGCTTTACCTTGGTCAATAGCATCTGCAATTTGCTCAATATTATGTCCGTCGATGGTGATTACATGAAATCCAAATGCTTCCCACTTATCAGCGTATGGCTCAAGCGGCATAATGTCTTCTGTAAATCCGTCAATTTGGATGTTGTTTCTGTCTACAACACAGATTAGGTTTCCTAGTTGCTCCTTACCTGCCATCATCGCTGCTTCCCAGATTTGTCCTTCATTAGTCTCTCCATCTCCCATTAAACAGTAAAAGAATTTTCCAGATGTCTTTCCATTATCAATTCGGTCTGCGAGTGCCATGCCAACAGCCTGTGATAGCCCAGATCCAAGTGGTCCGGATGATGTTTCAATTCCTGGAAGGTATTCACGGTGTGGATGACCCTGTAAAGGTGAGCCAAAAACTCGTAACGTATCAAGGTCTTTTATTGGAAAATATCCAGCATGTGCCATTGTGGTGTATAAAACTGGGCAAATATGTCCGTTAGAAAGGATCAATCTATCACGACTATCCCAAGAGGGTTTTTTCGGGTTGTGTCGCATAGAGTGGAAATACAGAGCAGTAAACACATCTGCCATACCGAGTGGCCCTGCTGTATGTCCTGTTCCTGCGTTTGCCAGAGACTTCACAATATCAATACGGATATCGTTTGCCTTTTGTTCTAACTCTTTTACTTGTTCTGGGGTAATACTCATATGTATACAAGTATAAAGCATGGAGCACCCAGATTAAAGTTATTTTGTCTATATCTTACATTTCTCCTTCTCCTGTTCGATTCCCATCAAATGTAGAAATAGATTGGGGTAAAGAAACGAACACCGAAAAGGTGTTCGTTATTTTTATGAAAGAATTAGATTAGAGAACAACGATTGGATCGAGTGTCTCTGCAAGCTTTCGTACCCGCTCGCGATGTTTCGCAAAAATAGGTCTTAAGCGTCTTACGGTATGATCACCAGAACGTCCAACCAGATTTATATTCTCGTATTCGCGAGAAGCAAGAATAAAATCACCTTTCCCTTCTCTCACAAGCTCTTGTGCAAGTTCACGTGGGTACTCGTACCTATACTTCCGTCCCATAGGTGAATCACTATACACTGTTTCTGAAATTTCTCTCTGTGCCCAAAAGCTTATTTCTTCTTCCGGAGAGTCAAACTTCATTTTCGAAGGGTTTGTGTATAAATGATGTACATTGCCGTAAGAAATCAAGTGTAGCTCATCTGCTGCACACTGGTCAGTCCGTTGAAAGGAGAACATGTCTCCAAATGAGACATAGCCAGCCGCACGACCTTCCTGTGCTTTTTTTGAGTCTTGTTTTTTTCGGTATGCTTGCTCTTCTTTTGTTTCACAAACATTATAAACAACTGTTCCATCATCTTGGATTTTTACATTCGCAACAATACGAGGCGTTTGCAATAAATCATCTGCCTTATAAATTATATCGCCTGGATAAAATTCAATCGGGTTTGGTAAATCATGCAGAGGTTCCGGTACCAACAAATTCTTTGACGGAACAGATACTGCCTCACTCAAAAGAATGAGATGATTACTATTCAATAAATGAGACTCTTCCTCTCCGTCAAAGCGAACCTGTATCACACCTGTTTTTTGATACACGCCTGGTAAACGCCCATCAGAATCAAGAGGGCCAACATAGACTTCCTCAAAGCCGGTAATTATGCCGGTCTTTTCTCGGTTTGATTTAAAGAATGAATCTGACTTATAGTCGCAACTCGACCCATGCGGACAATCATAATATACCCGCATACCAATCTTGACCTGCACATACGCCTTTATACCTAAGATAGCACTTGTCATATTTTACTCCTATACTAATGATCAAATTTGTACTAGCCCAAGTAAAACATATATAAAGAAATATGCAAAACCATTCGCTAGTAGATTAGTTAAAACTTCCTCATGTGAGGTGATGCTTATATTTCTTTAAAATCTTTATATGTTTGAGCAATATCCTCGGCACCAAATAAACCCGAGTTTGGACAGAGTCTTGTTGCTCCCGCTTGTTTAAGTTGAGACGCATTTGAGACTTTAACGCCTCCATCAACTGATATCTCCATTGTGGGGTAACGTTTTCTGAGCGCCGTAATCCGTGTATATGTTTTTTTAGAAAATGCTTGTCCAGAATATCCAACATTCTCAATACCCATAACTTGCACGAATGAAAATGGATATGTGTCGAGTGTGCTTATAATCTCACCCATGGTGTGTCTAAGATGAACCCCTAGTCCCACCTCCATCTCAATCTTTCCACGTCTTGTAAGCCCGGCAAAAACACTTCCCCAATTATCTGTTGCTCCAAAATGAATAATCACTCTCTCTGGCTTGATTGTTTTTATGTGTGAGAGGAATCGTTTCCGTTTTTGAGCCTTATGCAGGTCAACCATAAGATCTAGTTCCAATAGCATACCCTTTGTCGCTTTCCGGACAACTTGAAGTGAACGGAGGGTTCCAGATGATGCGTATGTTTTTGATGGAACAAATACCCCGTCACAAATATCAATTTGAACCTCTTTGATTGCCTTTGGTGTACGCAACAGTTTCTCTTGAATTTCACGCCGGGTCTTCTCTAAAATAGATGGGTATATTCTCATACATTGAGTATAACAAAAAGAGCGCACCACAAGAGTATTTCCATTGTTATATTCACTTCGTTCATTAACAATTAGGTCACGCCTATGCCGTCGCTCTTTTTATTATTACACTCCGAATACTTTAAATACAAATTCTTCAAATCCTGTGTAAATCAGATCGAAAATTCCATCCTCTTTTTGTCCTCTCGATGTTTTTGTTGCTGTGTCTACAACTGGAACAGTTGCTGAGAGCTTTAGACTTAGCCCACCTGGAACGATAGTAATAGACTCTGTAACTTCTGTTGTAGTTGCAACAGCTTCAGTAGTAGTTGCACCTATCATAATCTCCGAGGTCGTGGCTGTTCTAGTTGTAGCAAGCTCAGAAACCACAGCTGGCTGTACTTCCACAAACAAAGATTCATCACTAGTAATAGCCTGCGCAAATGCAGGTGTTGCAACGAAAAATAGTGAAATAAATAAAAGCCATTTCATATGTCAGTAATTATATAGTCTTTTTTAAAAAAACCAAGAGAATAATCCACTCATTTTTTCAACAATCCATTGTCTGATTTCTTTAAAAAAACCTGTTTTTTCTTGCTCTTCAGTAACAACATCTAGTACTGGAGGAGGTGTGGTGGGCTCAACAAAGCCAACAAGCGGTCCTTCTATTGGGGCTGTGAATGAATTTGTAACTTCTTGCACCCCCTTAACTTGCTCTTGAATGCTCTGTGTCGTTTCTGTTGGTCCCATTGGTTTAATGTCTGCGACACACGCACCCATATTTACCAGGATTGCTCCCTGTGCCTCCATTACACAGTTGTTTGAATATGTTTTTTGGACTGGAGGACATGGTGCCTGCACACACTGCACTTGAATCTCACCACATACTGGCGCATATTCTCTCGTACATGCAATTGGCTTTTCCTTTCCTCCCATAACTTGTTCAAAGGGAGTATTTGGATCTACTGGCTCTGGTCTATTAGAAAAAACTACAGAAGACTGTTCTAGTGCCTCTTGTTTTGTTTCAAAAAAGTACTGAGGATTAGATTCATCAATATTTTCCATATCATTAGTAAAAAATAGCCCAACCTGACCAATAGAGTAAAATGAACCACATGAGTGCCCTGGAGAAGCAATGGTTTGTTTATATCCCGTTGTCTCGTCAAACCCAATAACAGCTCCTACATAAAAGTTATGGATATTAAAGGTGTATTCATTACCTGCAAATTCTTCTAACTCTTTTTTCTCCACAATAGTTGCAACAAATGCGTAATCATATTTCTCAATATTTGATTCCGCTGGCTGTATCCGGTCTGCATCCGCTGTGAACGAACACGCTGAGGCAATACTAAACGTACATAGGAAGATAACTGGCAGTAGTACATACTTCATATTACTTAAACTTAAGTTTAATAATCTTTCGACCAAGCTTCAGAATTACTGTATCCCCTTTTTGTGGTTTTCCTCCTGACATTTTAAATGTAATAGACTTGATTTTATTTCCGTCTAACACCACAGCCCCTTCTTGAATTTTTCGTTTTGCCTCGTTGTTAGACTTTGCAAGACCAGTCTTTTTAAGCACCTCGACAATCCCCAGATCTTCATTGATCACAACTTCTGGTAGGTCTTCTGGAATTTCTTGTTTAGAGAATTGTGTTGTGAACGCGTTTTGTGCTGCTTTGGCCTCTTCTGCTCCATGATAAAACGCTGTTACAAGTAGTGCCAAGTTCATCTTGATGTCTCGTGGATTCTCTCCTGATGCGAGACGTTGTTCAATATCTCGTAATGGTTCGTCTGTAAGTAGTTCGAATCCAGGCAATATCATTCCGTCTGTCCATGACATGATTTTCCCGTATTTTTCTTGTGCACTATCCAAGAAAGACAGCATGTTATTTGTTGTTTTACCCATCTTTGATCCTGAGGTATCAGTTAGTAACTTAACAGGTAGCACGAACTTTTCTTTGTTCGACATGTCTTTCATGAGGGTTCGGCCCACAAGCATGTTAAAGGTTTGGTCATTTCCTCCGATCTCCCCGTCTACATCCATCGCAACTGCGTCGTACCCTTGCATAAGCGGGTACATAAACTCGTGCAGGTAAATAGGTTTGTTTCCCGCAAGTCGCTTCCTAAACATGTCTCGCTCAAGCATCTGCTGTACCGTCATTTTTGATGCCAAATTCAACACATCAGCAAACTTCATGAGGTCACTCCACTCAGAGTTGTATCGTAATTCTGCAGGATTTGGACCATCAAAGTCTAAAAATAGTGATGCTTGCTCTTTGTATAGTCTTGCATTCTCAAGAACCTCAGCGTGAGTAAGTTGTTTTCTTACGCTCGATTTATCCGGGTCACCAATCTGAGCGGTAAAATCACCAATAAGCAAAATCGCTTTGTGACCAAGCTTTTGAAACTCAGCCATTTTCTTCAGAGCAATAGAGTGTCCCAAGTGTAGTGTTGGACCTGTTGGATCAATTCCTAGATACATAGAGAGTTTCTCTCCTGACGAAAGTCTTTTTAACAAGAAACCATCATTGGGATAGATTTTCTCAATTCCCCTGTTCATAAAGGCCTGAACTTTCTCAGGATCGGTTACAACGCGTGTATGTCCGATAGATTTTTTTGTAAACTTTTTAAACATAATTTGTATTATAACCCAAAAAAGTTACAATCGAATCATGAACATAGATACAAGACTAGACCACAGCGAGAAACTCATGGTTGCACTGACTCTCTTAATTCTCGCCTTCTTGTTTCTTGTATATCACCTACAAAATTGGACTCCTGGTATCTTAAATTACCCAAATAATCGTACTGAAATTATTGTCTTTGGAGACAGCCTGGCAGCAGGTGTTGGTAGCGCTAATGGAGAAGGATTTGTGGATGACTTAGTTTTTATATTAAACAGAAAAATAACCAACCTCGGAGTACCTGGAGACACAACCCAAGACGGTCTCCTGAGAATTGATGATGTACTTGGTCGTGAGGCACAAATTGTGATTATCAGTCTTGGAGGAAATGACTTCCTGCGCCGAGTACCCAAAGAAGACGTGAAAAGAAACTTTAATAAAATCATTTCAAAAATTCAAAATGATGGAGCAATGGTTATGATTCTTGAGACTCCTGGATATGGAAATCTGTACAAAGACTTATCAGAAACACACGACACAGCCTATATACCCAATATCTTACGAGGCTTGATCGCACGAGATCAATATATGTCTGATGCTATTCACCCTAACGATGTTGGCTACAACAAGATAGCTAAAAAGATTGAACCCAAACTACGAAAATATATTAGATAAAAAGGCAATCAGTGTGATCGCCTTTTTTATTTCTTGCCTCCCTACACAATCGGGACTCCACGCAGACCCTTGTCATAAAACAAGTGGGCCGCCTTGACCCTCGCAATGTTAAAAGTAGTTTTAACAGCGAGGATTCCTGCAGCGGTTTGCGCAGAAACACCAACTTGATTCATTATTGCCAGAATCGCTCCAGCAACTTTCATGGAAACACCAAGTTCAATTTCTATTTCATTGATCTTCTGTGTTTGGATACACAAATCTTCTATGCGTGAAGCGAGGTCTGCGTCATGCATAGGTGATACATGTTGAGCAGTACTCGTATCAGCATGATCCGGTTTAGGAGTTTGAATATCAGCAGGATTTGCTGTAAAAATATCTCGTGGCACATACTCATATGCAGTCCCTGCGAAGATGAGCAGGGCGCATAAAGCCAGAACCCATAAAAATAGCGCCTCTACCCCCTCTTGAGGGAGTAACAGCACTCCATCAAGAGATTGAAGTACCGCATCGCCCACAACCCGTGCAGTATTCGGAAATAAAAACATGCTTATTCCGCAAACAACAAGACAAGCTGTAGTAAAGATTATCGTTTTCATGTGTGCCTCCCAGCAATTAATAAAGTTCAGTAAGTAAATACTATACAATAGATGTTATTTAAAAGCAAATACATGTCTTCGTAATTCAATTTTATTTGAGTCTGAAATAGTGACCCCCTCTTTCCTTAAAAGCCTTATCTTTTCTTGTTGTCCTCCTGCATATTCTCCAACAGAACCATCAGATCGTATAACCCTGTGACATGGGACCGTCACTAAATCTGGATTTTTCCCAACAGCTGAGGCGACACCTCTCACTGCTTTTGATTTCCCAACTGCATGTGCGAGCAATGCATATGTGGTTACCTGACCTTTCGGAATTTCCGTGAGCTTCTCCCATACTTGTTTTTGCAAATCGGTAGCCATGCACAAACTATTTACGCTTACTAGTCGTTTTTGCCGAGAGCGTGCTGATAGTTTTAAATACAAAGTACACACCCCACACAACAGGAGCAACAACAATTCCAATAAGTAAGCCCGCTAGTCCGTTTGGCAGCAGAGCAAAAAGCGCCCATCCAATAAGAGCAACAAGTGCTGTTACCCCAAGAGTTACACCTACTGTCCATAAAATAATTACTAACAGGAATTGTTTTCGTACTCCATCCACTCGTTCAAATGCCTGGTTCACTGCAAAACCTGCGGCTGAAGTCTTTGCAAAATTATATGCACGTGCTTTTGCTCCTCCTGTTTTCTTGCTTGTAATTACCTCGGCTTCCTCAAATTCTTTATTGTGTGTATCTTCATTCATTACTCTATTATACCACTCCTCTTTGAACTACCTCACCGAACTATCTATCCGCGGCCGCGGATAGATGGTTCGGTGAAATATTCTCATTACCTGTAGGTGTTTGGTCTCGCAAAAAACCATATCTTACTGTGAACGCGAACAAAGCCTTTGTCTGCGTGATATAATTCCAAAATCATGACAAGAAAACTATCAACAAAACCTCTTTCTGGCTTCATGGAGCTACTGCCCGAACAACAGCGTAGTTTTAATCAGATCATGAACATAATCGCTGACACATACGAATCGTGTGGTTTTATCCATATGGACCAACCCCTACTTGAAAGAAAGGATGTGCTACTTGCAAAGGCTGGAGGTGAAACCGAACAGCAAATCTATGAGCTTACCAAAGGTGATACAGAACTAGCCCTACGCTTTGACCACACTGTTCCCCTAGCTCGATATGTTGCGGACAAATACGGAGACCTGACGTTTCCCTTTCGAAGGTATGTGGTCGGAAAAGTATATCGTGGTGAACGTGCACAAGCGGGCCGTTTTCGAGAATTCTACCAATGTGACGTAGATATTATTGGTAATGAAAAACTTGCCGTTGGATATGACGCTGAGATGCCTATTATGATTGCGCGTGTATTTGAAAAATTAAACTCAGAACTACAAACAGGGGCGTACAAAATTAGAATCAATAACCGGAAACTACTTACAGGGTTATTTGAATCATTGGAAATAACAGACAGATCAGCTGAAATCTTGGCACTTATTGATAAAAAAGAAAAAATATCAAATGATGAGTTTATCGACTCCTTAAACGAACTTGGTCTTCCAGATACATCAAGTGAGACTATCCTTTCCTTTCTTAACTCCTCACTAGACGAGCTCCCTGCACTTCCTATCTCAGGAGAGCAATTTGAGGTTGGTGTTTCTGAAATACTGTTTGTGCTTCAAACAGCACAGTCATCTGGTATTACTCCTGAAGTATTTGCCTTTGACCCAACTATTGTTCGAGGCCTTGATTACTACACAGGAACTATTTTTGAGACACAACTTATCCAGTACCCACAATTTGGCTCTGTCTGTTCAGGAGGACGGTACGACAACCTTGCCGGGCAGTACACCAGCCGAGCCTTACCTGGAGTTGGTATGTCTATTGGTCTTTCTCGTCTGTTTGATCAGCTATTAAAAAATGATGTCCTTAAAACATCCGCACAGAAAACTGCTTCTCAAGCACTAATCATTCCTATGGATAACAAAATTAGTGAAGCTCTTACTATTCAAAAAGAACTGCTTGCAGCGGGTATCTCGTGTGAAATTAATTGGGGTGCTGGAAAACTAGACAAGAGAATGAGTTATGGAAACAAGATGGGTATTCCCTTCATCGTCTTGGTTGGTGAGCAAGAAGCTGATTCAGGTCTTTACACTATTAAAAATATGGAAAGTGGTATCGAAGAAAAACTAAACATCACTGATATTGCATCATATATTTCAAACTAAGCATTAGATTGCTATAATCCCCAAACCATGAAAAAAGTAATTTTTGACATTGAAACTAAAAATACCTTTGAAGACGCGCAGTCAAATAATCCAGCTGACCTGGATGTTTCTGTTGTGTGTCTCTATGATTCTCATTCAAACCAATATCTTTCTTTTTTAGAAGACCAGTTTGATCAGATGTGGCCATACTTTGAACAAGCAGACATGATTGTGACGTACAACGGAAAGCACTTTGACCTTCCTTGTCTCCAACCGCACGCACCATTAGACCTATCAGCAATTAAACACGTAGATATGTTTGAAAAGATGCAACAAGTGACCGGAAAAAAGCTCCCCCTTAACGGTATTGCACAATCAACACTTGGTATTGCAAAATCAGGACATGGACTTGATGCTATCGCATGGTGGAACTCTGGAGAGATTCAAAAAATTATTGATTACTGTATTCAAGACGTAAAAGTAACAGAGGCTGTATACAACTACGCACTAAAACATGGTGAGCTCAAGTACGAAGATCGAAACACAAAAAAAGAAGTAGTTGTACGCCTGGATATATCTGACTGGGAACAAGAAG
Source organism: Minisyncoccota bacterium (assembly GCA_937958705.1). Taxonomy (GTDB): domain Bacteria; phylum Patescibacteriota; class Minisyncoccia; order Phycocordibacterales; genus JAHDEI01. The sequence continues at coordinate 10,268 of CALGNJ010000012.1, forward strand.
AGACTGCTCCGGCACAAGGAGGACTATTTTAAAAACCAAAAGAAGTGCTTATGCGCTTTTTTGTTTTATGTTTTTGTATGCACAATACCCAGATACCAAGAAGAATATTTCTGCGACTATTCCCATTGGGGTGAACACAACGGAATTATAAATAATCCATAACACACCAACCACAAAAAAATACTCGCGCGTTCGCAAAATATTATCATGAAACAGTCCAAGTGTTCCAATCACAGATGCAATAACAGGCAGTAAAGAATATACCGATTCATACGTAATAACACCCGCAGTAATCATTATAATTATAAATAGCGCCAGGATGATCTTATTTTTATAAAAAATACTAACGAACCATCGAAATGCATTTATTAGTGCCAGTGCCGCCCCGGCAAATGCTCCAAGCAACATAAAATGTATACCTGCCAGTCCTATCCCTATCGCGGCAAGTAACTTAAATATTTTTTCATCTTTCAATTGAAAAGAGGCCGTGTAGATAATGATTGACATAGTCATCAGTATCTGTGAAATCAGAAAAGGCATTTCCATAAATCGATTATAGCAAAACAGAAAACACTGCATGCGCAGTGCTTTCTTATGTTTGTACCTGGCTTAATACATCGACGCCAGCTCTAAATCGCTTCGCTCATAAGAGCTCGCTGTCCCGTCCCTCACCTCCTCACTACGTTCGTCGATCGTTCGGTCTTTTCGATTCCCGCCCAAGTTTACAAACAAAACAGAAAACACTGCATGCGCAGTGCTTTCTTATGTTTGTACCTGGGACGGGAATCGAACCCGTACGGCTTTCGCCACAGGTGTTTAAGACCTGCATGTCTACCAGTTCCATCACCCAGGCGTCTTGTTGATATTAAGACCTCAATGAGTTGGCTGAAGGCTATGACAATTTGGACAGAGAATCCGGAGATTCTCAATTCTATTATCTTTCCTGTTACCATTAATATGGTCCAACTCAACGGGTATTCTACCATCTAGAGATTTCTTATTCCAACCACATAGTTCGCATGCGGGCACCATAATTCCTTCTTTAAATAATCTCAGTTTTAATTTATATGTCTGGTACGAACTATTCTTTACCAAGATTTGCTCAAGTGTAAATATATTTTACCAACTCCAGTTTTCCCCTTCTTCCAACCTTTGCCTGTAAAGTGACTTGTATTAATTTGATACTCCTCAAGGTATTTCTTAATCTGAGAGTAATTTCCGCCTGCCTCCCTGAGGCCGAGCCTTGCGAGCACCTGCCTAACACTTGTAGATACACGAACGGCATAGATTAAATCTTGCTTCGTCCACGAACGCTTTCTTGTGTACGTTTTTAATGCCATCTTCAAAATCTAGCAAACTACGTGCGAATAGCAATTGATATATTGAGGCGTAGGCGAGAATCGAACTCGCTCATGGCGGTTTTGCAGACCGCAGTGTTCCCACTTCACCACTACGCCTTATCGAAATAAGGGGCTTATATTTACTGAGCGAGTCCTCGCTCATGGCGTCAGTTTATTTGCGCAGACCGCGCGGAGCATTCCCACTT
>CALGNJ010000013.1 GCA_937958705.1 Minisyncoccota bacterium
TCTCATGGTGTATCCGTAAACATACCAGCTCCCGCTCGCACACATACTAAATCTTTGTATCCAAGCCTTGGTCGAGATAAGACCCCAGCTTCGTCTATTCAAAAGAAAAGTCCCTTCCCGACGATTCAGAAAGGGACCAAAGTGACAAAAGAGTCAAAGTTTCAAAGGGCTACACCTAAGTGTCCGCAGTTGCGGAAGACACAGTGACCAACGCTCCCATGACTGAAATCGATGCGATACGAATTCACGTACCAGGCGGGAGGGTTGGAGGTCCAGTAGACGTAAACACAGTGAAGCTCGCCGTTTACACGAACATAGAAGATGTTTACATCACTGTGATTCAACAACTTGCCTGATTTTCCACCGAGCTGTTTGCTGATGAGGTCGGCGATGGTTGCCTCCAAGTCGTCAACGGAGTCGAAGATAATATCTTTGCCATATTTCTCAATGATTTCGTGGTCCGTGATGTACTCTAGAAGTTCCTCGGGCTCTGTTTTACAGACGGTGCCCAGATTGCTGTTAAACAACGCTTTCGGATTTTCTAACACCAAGACGCTGTTCATGTTACTGAGCGGTATTTGTGTGGCGTTACCAGTGTTCGTAGACATGGCGTTACCTCCTTTTCTAACTTATACTGACCACCATGGTTACAGCTAGTAATTCTCAAATGATTAAGAACTGATAGCTATAACCAAGACTTGAAATTTTGACAAAGAACTTAAAATAAATAATGCACTATTTCTGTAATTAAGTCAAATAAATTTATCTGATCGATTATATGTCAGTTGCGTGTAATTTAGAATTGGATGAAGTTTGGGGAGACAAGGATCCAATTTTTGAGACGTACTTGGTCGTACGTTGATCAAATCACGACCGAAGCTGACGCAGAAGATCGTTCATTTTGTAATTACACCCGTTCGGCACCGAGGAATTCATGCGCAGTATCCGACTTATGTGCAATTCTCTCATGCCTCCTCATCCCCATTACAATCCCTAGTGCAGAAAATTCCGCAAGTAGATGTGATCCTCCGTATGACATAAACGGCAAGGTTGTTCCTGTCACTGGCAGGACCCCAAGGTTAATACCTACATGTATAAAAAAGTGAGCGAAAAAATATATTGCTACCCCGCCTGTAAATAACATCTCGAAATTTGATTCTCCTTTTGTTGCCAAATAGGCCAACCGTGAAATGATTAGGGCATACAAGAAAAACACAATCATGATCCCAAAGAATCCCCACTCTTCACCAAAGGCAGAAAATATAAAGTCTGTTTCAGACTCAGGAAGGAACTGTAGCCTGGATTGTGATCCATACCCAACTCCTTTACCTATAAGCTGCCCTGACCCTAGGGCAATTCGTGCTTGGTTGGCGTTGTATCCAGTTCCCTGCAGGTCAGCAGTTGGGTTAAAAAAAGTTAGGACACGTTGTTTTTGGTATTCAGCAAAGCCGAAGTTCCATAAAAGAACAAGGGCTAATGCACCAACTCCAAATAATCCCAGTAAGTGCTTCCAGTTAAGTCCCGAGATGAGAACCATTCCCAACCAAATAAGAAAGACAATCATCGCAGAACCGAAGTCTGGTTGCACAAGTACAAGCAAGAAAATAATCCCTGCATATATTCCTGAGACCAGCACGTGTGAAAAATCAGCAATCTGCATATGTCTCTTCGCAAAGTATTTTGCAAGTACCAACAGAATTACCACCTTCGCCACGTCAACCGGCTGAAAGGCAAATGCACCAAAATTAAACCACGAGTTGGCACCGTTAAAGACAGAACCAAAGATAAACAGTGATCCGAGCAATCCACAGATAATGATGTATAAGATCATGAGAATCTTCGAATTCTTTAAAAATCTAAAATCAAACAGAGCCAATACCAAAAATGCAATCACGGAAACTGTGAGTGAAGCTAGTTGCTTAAGAAATAATCCATTCGATTCTCCAAACGAATTAATCGTTATCAAACCAAATGAGACCAAAGTTAGCGCACTCACCAACGTAATGACATCAACATTTTTATATAAAGAAAAAATTCTCATATAGCTTAAATAAGGCCAAGTTCGTTAATAAAAACTTCTATTTTTGTAATCTCTTGAGTAAATGGTTCAGGCCACGTGTAAAAGACTGACTCTGTTGAGTCACGTTCAATGTATTCAAGATATGTTTGAGAACTTTGAGAAACGTTACCGTTCACATCATATAAAATTGCAGTAATGGATAGATTTCGTTTTGGCACAATTCCCCTGTTTACAAGAGCCACTTGGAGCTTAGGCTCAGTGTCTTGGTCTTCTAGTGTCCGACTAGTCACAAAAACCGTATCTTGCGGCTGTTCAGCCTTGGTCCATGTATTCTCTCCAACCATACTCAAAAATACTCGTGAAATTTCTTGGAAACCGGTGGTGACCGTTGCCTCAAATAGTGGTTTCGTTTGGGCTGGCAATACTGTAACCTCTCCGAATATTTCATCAATTAAAATGTTGTCTTGGTTATACGCCTGGAAGCGATATCTTCCGTCCAATGTCACATCAAAGTTTGGGTTCTCAATAAGGCCGGCGATGTTGTATACCCCATCCGAGATCTTAAATGCTCGACTCCATAAAATATTTGGTTCAGTTGCTTGAAATGAACAAACAAGTTCGCAAGTCCCTCCACAATCAACACCTTCTTCTGATCCATTCAGGATGCCGTCCGAACAGGTTGGGGCTTGAAAGAAAACAAATGTATAGAGCGCAAATGCAATTAATCCAAATATAATAAAAAACCCAAATAGTATAAGCGTTCTCCTTGTTTGTGCCCATTGTGACATAGTTATTCCATTATAAAGTACATGGAGTTATAAATAAACTCTATTGCAATTCTATACAGGAGTTTCTATACTAAAAACTATATGAATACAGAAGAAATTACACAAGCGCTCCAGACTGAACAGGCACTTTTAGAAAAGGAGCTAGGAGGAGTTGCTGTTGCCGATAGTGAAAATCCAGGAGGATTCGTTGGAAAGGAACCGGATATGAATGATGAAAATCCAGCAGATGTTGTAGAACAAGGACATGAACAAGAAGTCTTTTCACGAAATCAAGCCATCACGGGTGATCTAGAAGCAAGGCTCGTACATGTAAAACAAGCCCTTGAAGCTATTACTAACGGCACATACGGGGTATGTCGTGTATGTAAAGAAACAATTGCACCAGCCCGGCTTGAAGCAAATAAAGCAGCAACCACTTGTATCAATCACGCTGATTAACCTTCGTAATATGTAGTATAAAAAAGTCTGTCAGAAATGTCGGCTTTTTTCTATATCCAACATGACAAGATAAAACACTCCTGGTTATTGCTACCATCTATAGAATGCAATTAGGAAAAATTTATACTGCGCAGCCAGATTTTGAGAACCCACACATTATTGAGATTGAAGTTGATATCTCTTCTCAAGGAATTCCAAGCTGTACAATTGTGGGATTGGCTGACAAAGCAATTGATGAGTCAAAAGAGCGTATCGCCGCAGCACTCAAAAACTCTGGTCTTAGTAAGATAAAACAAAAGAAAATTGTGGTCTCCCTCTCCCCTGCAAACCTCAAAAAAGAAGGGCCACTTTTTGACTTACCTATTGCCCTTGGCATGCTCCTGGCGGACTCTGAGAATGAGTTATCTTTTGATACGCAAAACAAACTATTTGTTGGAGAACTATCACTCGATGGAAGTATTAAACCTATTGAAGGAGCCCTCTCTATTGCGTACGGAGCACAAGCAGCTGGATACACTGAGGTGTTTCTACCTCAGGCGAACGCTCAAGAAGCCTCTTTGCTAAGTGATATATCTATTTATGGTGTATCACATATCATCGAGGTGGTTCAGCATCTCTCTCAAGAATCAGCTGAAACACCAAATCCTGAACTTGTGCTTTCTCCCGCTACATACAAGCCCTCAGAAAAATTGGTTCAACATAGGACTGATTTTTCTGACGTCATAGATCAACAATCTGTAAAACGGGTTTTGGAAATTGCCGCCGCAGGAGGACATAACGTTGCAATGTATGGCCCTCCCGGTACGGGAAAAACTATGCTGGCCCAGGCGTTTTGCTCGATCTTGCCAAAACTCTCAACCGAACAACAAATTAAGACTACTATGATTCACTCTTGTGCTGGTGTTCTTAAAGATCAGGTTATTTCACATCCCCCCTTACGTGCCCCTCATCACACCTCTTCGTATGTTTCTGTTATTGGCGGTGGTGCTGAACCTCGACCCGGGGAAATAACTCTTGCTCACCATGGTGTTCTCTTTTTAGATGAGTTCCCTGAATTTGATAAGCGGGTTTTAGAATCTTTACGTGAACCTCTTGAGGAAAAGCATATTCGCATTGCACGTTCAAAAGCTTCAGTAACTTTTCCTGCTGACTTTATTCTTGTAGCAGCACTGAACCCGCCAAGTGAGGTCTACCGATCTGGATCCCTTATCACCCCAGCGGATGAAAGACGCTTTAGGAAGAAACTATCTGGCCCCATTATGGACCGAGTAGATTTATGGGTGGAAGTTCCTAAGATAAACCACTCAAAACTCTTAGTCGGAAGCACCAAAGGGGAATCAAGTGTTGAGATACAGAAACGTGTCGTTATGGCCCGCGCAAAGCAAGCAACGCGTTTGGGTACAGGACGCTTAAATAACTCAATTCATGCACGAGAGATACGTACACTCTCTATTTCCTCAGAAGCAAAGCAAGTGCTTGATACCGCGAGTAAAAAACTAGATGTCTCTCCTCGTGTGTATCACAAACTACTTAAACTCTCCCAAACAATTGCAGATCTTGAAGGCTCGAATTGTATCTTGCCGGTACACATCTTAGAAGCGCTCCAATATCGCCCTAAAGATATTTTATAAGACAACATTTGTGTAAAACATAAATGTATAGTAGACTTTACATTATTATTACTCTTTACTCATAGCTCCATGGAACTACTCGAAACACTTAAAAATCTTCTGATGATGCTCGTTGCTCTCTTTTCACCTACATCCGGAGTTAACCCAGAGACTACCACAGAAATAGACCTCCCTACTTTCAAACAAGAATTTCTTTCTGCAGATTTGCAAACCAATACAGATAAACGTTCAATTGAGCTAGACCAGATTTTAAATGGAGGACCCGGCAAAGATGGTATCCCTTCTATTGATGCTCCAAAATTTATCTCTATCAATGAAGCTTTAAAGACCGAAGACGCTGAGACAGAAGGGTTGGCTGTTTCTATTAATGGTGAGTCACGTTTTTATCCTTATACCATCTTGGTGTGGCATGAGATTGTCAATGATACCCTCGGAGGAAAAGATATCTCGGTCACGTTCTGTCCACTGTGTGGATCAGGAATAGTGTTTGATAGAAATCTAGAGAGTGGAGTAACCACCTTTGGCGTGAGTGGTTTACTCTGGGAGTCAAACCTTTTAATGTTTGACCGCGCATCCGAAACGCTCTGGTCTCAAGCCAAAGGAGAGGCTGTTGTGGGCGAAAAGACAGGAACAAAACTTGTTGTGATTGACTCTGACCTTATCACTCTAGAAACCTTTGTAACTACATACCCAGACGGAGAAGTGCTCTCTCGAGATACAGGACATACCCGTGCATACGGGTTTTATCCCTACGGTGACTATGAACAAAACGATCAATATATTTTCCCTATTTCAAACACTGATACACGTTTTGACGGGAAGGAGCTCATGTATGTCGTACCTCTAGTAAACGCATCTGCTGCGTTCCCAAGAGCTGCTCTATTGGAAGCCGGGTCAGCATCCCTCCTGACACCTGAGGGTACTCTATATGCTCGTGCAGATTCCGGAGTCATTACCGTAACTAAAGAAGATGGAACTGTCTTGCCTGGCTACCACGAGATGTGGTTTTCGTGGGCAACACATAATGGAGAATCTGGCCTCGTCTGGACCCGGTAGCAGTAATGGTAAAATAGAGTCATGAAATATTGGCTCTATTTTTTTATCATCACAACATGTATTTCAACCTTACTGCTAGGAGGCATGTTTTATGTATCTCAAGAACAGCATACTTTACTTGAAGCATCTCGAGACGATTTGTTGGTGCAGAACCACACACTTCTTGAAAAAAATATCTTTCAAAAAGAAAACATCTCTTCTCTTCAAACACAAGTACAAGAACTACAGGAGCGGTTAGGTGATGAGATTGAAAAATTTGATGAATTAGAGGGTAGAGTAAAAGACTCCCTTAAAACCGTTGAAACATTTAAAAAGCTTTCAGAAACAGACCCTCAACTACTTCAAAAATATTCCAAAGTATATTTTCTTAATGAGCATTATGAACCAAAAGAATTAGAGGAGGTCCCAGGTGACTATACGTATGGGACGCGGGCACTACTAATAAAAGAGCAGATTTCTCCTTTTCTAGAGAAACTCCTGGAAGAAGCTCAAGGAGACGGGATTGAACTACGTGTCTTGTCTGCATATAGATCTTTTGATAAACAAGCTTCTATCAAACAAGGATACGTCGCAACGTATGGGACCACTGCTGCAAATACCTTTTCTGCTGACCAAGGCTATTCCGAACATCAACTGGGAACAACGGTAGATTTCACAACTGACACGATTGGAGGGTCTCTTTCTAAATTTAAAGACACAGATGCGTATCAGTGGCTACTAAAAAATGCCCACAACCATGGGTTTACTCTCTCATATCCTGAAGACAATGCGTATTACCAATTTGAACCGTGGCACTGGAGATTTGTTGGGAAAGAACTAGCAAAAGACCTAGAGAAAGATGGTAAACATTTCTATGACCTTTCCCAGCGTACTCTGAACACGTACTTAATAAATATTTTTGATGATTAAATATTAAAAAAATCTTCGACGTTTTTAACCAAAGCCACTTGCACTTCTTGCTTATTTCTTTCTTTTACATTTGCTATTTTTTGAACCATTTCTCTAATCATAAGAGGTGTGGCGTCTTTGCCTCTAAATGGTTTTGGTGCCGCATATGGACTATCAGTTTCTGTAAACATAGACTCTAATGGTACTGCTTGTATCGTCTTGTCCAGGTCCGCAAATGTGATAACTCCTGGAAATGAAACAGTGAATCCACGCTTCACAATCTCTTTAGCTATCTCTGGACCCTCTGTAAAAAAATGGAAATTCGCACGGACCAATCCTCCGTGCTCTTTTTGTTTCTCGTCCAAGATATCAAATGCATCCTTGTGTGCATCCGCATCTTCATACGAACGGACGTGCAGCATCAGAGGTAAACTATTTTTTACAGCAAAATCAATCTGTCTTACAAAAAGATCCCGCTGCCTACCCTTCTCTGTCGCAAAACTCTCTGCATCACGTTCTCCGTCAAGAAGTTCTTTTTTAGGCCAATAATAATCAAGTCCACACTCTCCGATACAAACAATCTCGTTTTTATTTTGATCAAGTAGGCGCTGATAAAAATCTTCATCAAAAAGCTCTTCTTTATTATCAACTGGATGTTGACCAATTGAGGCGAATACGTTTTCATGCTTGTTGGCAAAATCAACTGCTGCCTGAGATTCTTTTGTATCTACACCAATAGAAATAGTCCCGATACCTTGTGTGGCCATCTCTTTGGCTATCTCGTCCCGAGCGCCCTCGAATCGAGACTCTGTAAGATGTGAGTGTATGTCAAAGTAGTTATAATTCATGTATTTACCGAGTACGACTTAGCTTAATTGCTACGTGGTTAAAGATCCCCTTAATCGGGGCAGATGGCTTTTTCACTTGTATTTCAATATGGCTCACTTGCGGGAACTCCTGGAAGATATCATCCACTATTTTTTCTCCAACTGATTCAATAAGATTATGTTTTTCTTCTTCAACAACAAGCCTAATTACCTCATACACGTCCGCATAATTAATGGTATCTGCAATCTTGTCGCTCTGGCCTGCCTTTTGTAGATCAAGCGTTAGCTCAGCGTCTATAAAAAAGCGCTGTCCAAGGTCTTTCTCTTGGCTAAAGTTTCCATGGTATCCGAACATCACAATGTCTGAAAATATAATCTTATCCATAATAACTGCATTGTAACAAAACAGGACCTCCTGGTCCTGTTTTGTTACTTTGAAATTTCAATTCGGGGAAACAACGGCTCTTCTGGTTTCTCGTTCTTTGCGAGCGCATCTACCATCTTTATGTATGTGTCTGGCATGACCGGCTTAATCATCTCAGCAACCTGCCACAGCTGGCCAAGCAGTTTTTGTAAGTCTTGGGCTGCTGCCTCTGGGTCTGTCTTCACCTTTTTAAATGGGGCTTCGTCTGTAATAAACTGATCCATCTCTCCCACTAATTTAAAGACCGCATTCATCATTCCATTAAAATCATAACTATCTAGTGCTTCATTGTTATATTGACTCTCGGGTCTCATAACTGGCTCGACACCATATGACGATGACATCTGTAAAATCCTGTTAGTTAGGTTCCCGATACCATTTACCAGGTTTGCTTGATATGCCTCGTGAAATATCTCGATTGAGAAGTTAGTGTCTTCATGGTTGTTTACATGTCTCGCGGTAAAATACCTCAGTGCGTCTACCCCGTAGATGTCTAAAATATAATCAACTGCAACCGTGTTACCTAATGACTTAGACATTTTTTTTCCATCAGGGCCGTTAATAAACCCATTAATATACACCTTGTCTGTGTGTGGCAACCCTACCGCGATAAGCATCGCCTGCCACATCGCAGACTGTTGGCGCAAATTGTCTTTACCACAAATTTGGAACGTCTCTCCTTCTTTCCAATACAAATCAAACATGCTCTGTCCGATATCCCATCCTAAAATTGATATGTAGTTTACGAGCGCATCAAACCATACATACATCACATGTTCGTCATCACCTGGTACCGGAATACCCCATGACATTTTCTCTTTTAATCTAGAGATTGAGAAATCTTGTAACCCTCCTTTCACAAAAGACTCTATTTCATTTTGTCTAAAGTCTGGCACTACCAAGCCTTCGTCTTTTGCATACAACTCTAGTAACTGGTCTTCAAATTTTGAAAATGCGAAAAAGTAGTTTTCTTCATCAATGATTTCAATATTCATGTGTGGATGAATTGGACACTGGAGCCCTTGCTCACCTTCTTCGAGATCAGAATCCTGTTTTTCAAGTTCACAACCAATGCAATATTTTGTTTGGTAGTTCTTTTTGTAGATATATCCATTCTCATCACAAACTTCCCAAAACTTTTGAGCTGCCCGCATATGTGTTTTATTTGTAGTCCTGACGAATGCGTCATAAGAAATATTCAGCGTGTCAGCAAAGTCTTTAAATCTTTGCGATCCTTGATCAACAAGCTCTTTTACAGAAATACCTTGTTCTTGCGCCTTAAGAAAAAGTTTTTGCCCATGTTCATCTGTACCTGTATTGAAAAATACCTTACCCCCTCTGGTCCGGAAGTGTCGCGCCAATATATCAGCTCTAATAATCTCGGTTGCAAATCCAAGATGAGGTTCTCCGTTTACATACGGTAGTGTTGTTGTGATATAAAAATTCTGAGTCATATACTATTATTATGCTGCTGTTGTTGTTTCAGCTTCTCCTCTGTCTCTTAGGGCCGCGACCGCTTCTTCAATTTTTCTTTCGTGCTCTTTGTTTCTTTTTTGAATGTCTCGCACGTATTCCATACCAGCTGCTGCAACAGGAACAGACAATACTATTCCCAAGAAACCAAACAGTGATCCTCCGATAATAACTCCGAGTATTACCACAAGTGCCGGAACTCCAACTACATTTTTTACTACCAATGGATAAATAAAGTTTGACTCAATTTGTTGAATAATAAAGTACAAAAGCATCACCTTTAGTACTGCTCCACCCCCTCCGTCTGCTGCTGCGAGTGCTGCTGCAGGTATCACAGAAATAACTGGACCAATCATGGGAATCAATGAACCAAACATTGCAATACCAGCAAGTAAAAATGCATACTTGACCCCCAGGAATGTCAGTCCAATAAATGTTAATGTACCGATAATTGCTGCAAGCATGAGCTGCCCTCTCATCCATAGACCAATCTTACGTTGCGACCTGTGCCACAGGTTAAGCACATATTTTATCTTTGAAGGAGGAACAACTACTTTTAGAAAATTATCAATTCCGTATTTTTGAATAGTGAAGTAAAACGCTAAAATAAACACTAATAGAAAGTTGAATAGTGATCCAAATACAAATTTAAGTGCCCCGCTCGCGCCGTTAAAGAAAATACTTGCTGCACCTTTTAGCTCGTTAGAAGCCCCAACAAGGACCTCTGGGGTTGGTATCTCTGATTCTAAGCTCGCACTAAAGCCAGCTCCTGCAAGCGCTTGGTTCAACCACACTTCAAAACCAGTAAGGTATCCTGGAACTGCATTTGCCAAATTTGCTGTTTCTTGAATAAAGACTGGGACAATTAAAGCAACACCTCCAATCACCACAGTAAAAATAAATAGATAGATAAGTACCGTACCGAGTGTCCGTGGAATTTTATATGCTTCTAGTTGCGCTACAACTGGTTCTATCGCTGATGCGATGACAACAGAGGTTAAAATTAGCAATAAGAGATTCCTAAAATAGTAGGCCAAGTAAAAACCAATCAGAATTACGAGTGCCTTAATAAGTGTTGCTGCGGAGAATGTGATCTGGATATTATTGTTCATGTGGTCTTTATTTAAAAAATAAAACAGTACTTTTTTGCAATTGTATCACAATATAAAATCTCCTTTTTTATTTTACAATATAAAAGTTATCAAAATTTGGCTCTATTGCGCAATAATAGCCTCTTCTATATAATTATAAGAGTTATTTTTAATAGTATCAATTAACTTAAAGATTTATGAACAAAAGAGAACTAATTGACCACATCGCTGAATCAGTAGACTGTACGAAAGCTGACGCAGGAAGGATGGTTGACGCATTTACAGGAGCTGTATTTGCAGAACTAAAGGCACGAGGAGAAGTAGCAATCGCTGGATTCGGAACTTTCTCAGCATCCGCGCGTAAAGCACGAGAAGCTCGGAACCCACGAACTGGAGAAACTATTAACGTTCCAGCAATGCACGTACCTAAATTTAAGTCAGGTAAAGCACTAAAAGAATCAACTCGATAAATTTGATTTAAAATAGGCGAATCACTTCGTCGACTTTGAAAAAATCCTCTCGCAGTACATGTGCGTACAGCGTCGAGGATTTTTTCTTGTCTCCTTGTGATGCATCCTATTTAAAAACAAATTAGGGCTACTTCTATTTCTCCATGTATTAAAAACTTCTTCTGCTTCTTTGTTACAATGACTATATGAAAGTATCTCCTATCGCCATTACTGAAGTTCCCAGTCGGTTTCGTGCGTTTACACACAAACGATCCGCGGACTTCTGGCTCTTTGAGTCTTCTCTGTGGTTTCATGTTTTCGCATCATCATTAATCTCTATTTTTATTCCAATCCTGATGCTCCAGGCAGGGTTCACGTTTAAAGAAGTGATTCTGTTTTATATCCTGTACCACGCCTTGAACATACCAGCTAACTACCTAGGTAGATGGTTTGTTCTTAGGTTTGGAGCAAAGATATCAATTCTCTCGGGAACTATCTCTGCGATTATCTTCTTCATCTTATATTCTCAAATCACTGACTGGTCACAGCTTGTATGGATGGCTTTATTTTATGCACTTTATGATGGTCTGTACTATACCGCATCCCTGTATATCTTCATGGGTTCCACTAAAGATCCAGAAAATACCGGAGAAAATACCGGCATCTTGCATCTAGTTGTTCGTTCAGCTGCATTACTTGGACCACTCCTTGGGTCTGTGCTTGTTGTTGCCTCTAACGGTAATCGGCTGATTGTTGTGGCAGCTGTAATCACCATGTTCTTGTTTTCACTGGTTCCTCTCTTTTTCTTGCGAGAGATCGAAACCAAGCCAGAAAAAAACACACTTTCCTTTAAAGAATTTTTCAACAACACACGAGAAACCAAGAACCATCTAAGCTTTGGGTTATATAAAATACACGAAGCAGTAGAATCTGTGATCTTCCCCATCTTCATTTTT
>CALGNJ010000014.1 GCA_937958705.1 Minisyncoccota bacterium
AGCGGGCCGTACGGCCCGCTCTTTTGTTAGTAACACTTATTTTTTCAGTGAATATTTTTTAGTTGTTTTATCTTGGGTAAATAGTTTTTTGTTTTTAAGATTTATCTTAATTGTAGACTCCTTAACCATTTTTCTTTCAAGAACAGCCTTAATAAGTTCATCTTCTGTCATTGATTTCTTCTTTTTGAGAATTTCTGTTACTAGCTCCGAAACAGTTCCTCCATAGAATCCCCACTCAGAGAGTGCATATTTTCCTCTTCCCACAAGATCAAATCGTTCGTCTTTGATAAGTTCGTTATGCATAGTTGCAACATTGATTCGTTTTCCAAATCGTTCTCCTGTAAGTTCTGCGATTTCTCTAAAGTGCATAGGCTCTTTAGCATCTCGTAGTACTAAATATGCCATATCTCGAACACCTCGTGTCTTGATGTTTGATGAGTCAGCACGTCCCCACTGTCCAAGTGGATTTTTATCAATCTTCTTTGAAATTTCAAGCCATCGACGAGCCAGGTCTTTATTTACTTGACCTTCAACACGATCATGCTCAATCTTGTCCAAGAACCGGGAAATAATCTCATCTTCAGAAATAATTTCATGAGTATCTAAATCTTTGTATAGGTGTTGTAGAGATTTTCTAATCTCTTTATGGTTATTGTGGTTTGTAGACCATGTTTTGTGAAAATGTGCGTCTTCTTTGACGTCCATGAACGGGTCTGCTAAATCAAGGAGTAGGTATAAGTGATTGTCAGCTTTGTCGTCTGGGGAAACTGTATCGAGAAGGTGTACTTCTTGTGCAATTCCACCAAGTGAATCAAGCGATCTCCGCAATTCTTCAACTGCATGTTTTGCATGCTCGATGAACGCTTCGCTTTCACGAATTTGCTGTTTTGCGAGATTTTCAATTTGTCGAACTCGCTCTCGTGTAATTCCATATGAATTACCGATAGCCTCTAGTGTTTTTGAGCCACCCTTAAGACCATAACGTTTTTCAATAACGTCTTTTGACCTGTCTGGTAGATCCAATAGGATTCTTTCTGTAACCTCTTGTGGGTTAAAACTTACAATTTTCATATTTTTTATAGTTATACCATTTATTTACCAAATAACAATAACATCTTTTTGTCAAACTGGCAACTCATTATCCACAGAATGTAAACATTTTTGGTGCTTATTTTTATATGATTCCAAATACTTTTAGCATGAAGAATAAGTAAAAAATCAAAAACATTAATCCTTCCCAGATGTAAATCCGCATTGCCATACTCGCAATAATGAATGTCAGCGTGCTCACTGCAAGCATTGGTAGCCCAATAAGAAGTGTTCTTTCATCAATGTTAAGGTCCGCAAACAACCCTACTGTTCCGACAATCATTAACATGTTAAATACATTTGAACCAAACACGTTACCAAAGGCCATGTCCGTCTGTCCTCTCATAACCGCTTTAACAGAAACTAGAATCTCAGGAAGTGAGGTACCTACTGCAATTGCTGAAATAGAAATTACTCCAGGAGAAATATTAAAAATCTCTGAAAGAGCAATTACAGATTCAATTAGATAGTTGGCACCAAGACCCAACAGAACTGAACCCAAAACAAGGAAGGTATAGTCTTTAGCTGTGATTTCGTGTACTGGATCACCATGTGCTTGCACATCAACATCTTCTCGGTGAAAGAGTAGGTATGAGAAATACACAATAAATGAAAGCGTAACCATAAAAGCCTCGAGTTGTGTGATGATTCCGTCATACGCAACACCCAGGAACAGAACGGTTGAGAGCATCAACAAAGACACTTCTAGGTTTACCAGGTTTTTAGTTGAAACTATTGTTTTTCCTACAATTGCTGAAAGCCCAGCGACAAGTAAGATGTTGGCAATGTTTGAACCTACAGCATTGGCAACTACAATCTCAGACTCGCCCGAGAAAACAGCAGCAATTGATGACGCCAGCTCTGGCAATGAAGTACCAACACCAATAATCAGCGCTCCGATAACGAACGCTGGTAGCTTAAAATACTTTCCTATTCGCTCTGCACTTCCCAACAGGAAATCCGCTCCTTTAACTAGGGCAAGCAGTGAAATAATAAAAACTCCGATCCATAGCATTGATGTCATAATTCTGGCATTGTAACAAAAGAATAAGAAAAATACTTTGTTACGTGTTTATTGTTACCACGTCTCTGTCTTGTGGTTTTTCAAACAACATAATGAGCGAATCTAATATATCTTTGTCTATATGGTGAACGTTACCCGGCTCGTTGTTTCTTGTCAGAACTCTTTCTAATTGATTATCGTAACTAGTAGTTACAAAATGCACTTCTGAATTTGTTTTATAGTCTTGTGCGAGTAACCGGTATCGTCTTCTTTCTGCTTCTTTGAAAAAACCGTAATCTAAAATCACTGACTTACCCGCTCGTAATAATTCTTCTATGCGTTCTAGTACTTGATATTTAACTGCGTGCTCTCGTATGCCTAGGTCTATATGATGTTCATCCCCATATGTTTGATGCACCCAGTTATCAAGAGTAAACCTCACAGCACCTGTTTCCTGTTCGATTTTCTTAGCATATGTTGTTTTTCCAACGCCTGGCATTCCACAGATAATATAAATCATGATTAGTTAATTAGTTGTTCTCATTGAACCTCGTATATCAAACTTAGGGTTAACTTTCTTTCCTGGGTTAAAGATGTCATCTGGGTCCGCTGTGTGCTCGAACATAGCAAACAGCTCTAGTTCTTGCTCTGAGAATATTTTACCTAAGAATGGTGTCCTCATAATTCCATCGTTATGTTCCCCACAAATATTTCCATCATACTGTTCTGCTAATGTATAAAATTCATGCGCAATTGCGTATAGCCTCTCTGGAGTTTCTGGGTTGGTGAAGTCAAATAAGGGATAGAAGTGAAAATGCCCATTCCCTCCGTGCCCGTGGACGGCATAGTGCAAATTATGCTCATCAAGCTTGGTCTCAACCGCCCCCAAGAATGCAGGAATCTTGGCTGGAGGAACAACCATATCTTCCAGAAAGGCTGCTGGTCTATTGTCTTCGGGTGTGAGCTTTGCAAGTGAGTAACTTGATCCTCGCAGGCGCCAAAACACCTCCTCTTCTTTGTCGTTTCGTATCAAGCACGCTTTTGGACTAATTGTTTTTACGGACGCAAGAGCTTTCTTTTGTGTCTCTTCCAGTTTTTCTTCTTCGTCTACATCAAACTTAACCATAAGGACAAACTTTGGTACCTTTCCTCCAAAGCGTGTCATGAGTGACCAGTACAGTCTCATTAGGAACCCTACATACGAAGCACCTCCATGCGTATTCTCTTGATCAAAGAACGTTTTAAAAAATCCAGGATTCCGAAGTGCTAACTTGTATGTTTTATCATCAAATAGTTCTACGTTGTATGGGTGTGACTTAAGCAGGTCAATAATGGTATTACCCATATCCTGAGGGTTATAAATTGGCACAAGTAATAAATCAGACTGTTTCTTAAAAGGGATTAGCCTCAAGGTTATATCCGTAACGATACCAATAGTTCCTTGCGAACCACAAAATGCGTGAATCATGTTCATACACCCTTTTCCTTCTTTAAAATCTGAAACCGATCCTGCTTGAAGTACATCCCATAGTTCATACCCTGCTGAGTTCTTGCTCGAATCAGGTTTTGTTTTTTTAATACCGTCAAAATCAGATTCAATTTTGTCCCAAACAAATGAATAGAGTCTCCCAACTGAATCATCTCTCTGCAACTCTTTTTGTAATTCTTTGTGTGAAATCTTTCCAAATTCATGAATAACTCCATCAGACATCACAACTTCTAAAGAATCTACAAATTCTGAGGTATGTCCATACTTGAGTGAGTTTGGTCCAGCAGCATTGTTCGAAACCATTCCTCCAATAGTGCAAAGTCTCCATGACGATGGAAACGGAGGAAAAAATAAATCTTCTTTTTTAATATACGCTTGAATATCCCGGAAGTATGTACCTGG
>CALGNJ010000015.1 GCA_937958705.1 Minisyncoccota bacterium
GGCAGGAATCGAACCTGCATCTAGCCCTTAGGAGGGGCTTGTTCTATCCATTTAACTACAAGGAGAATGATGACAGTATACCAAAAACTGATACGATAGCTTAACAATATTTGCTATACTCTTTACATATGGAAAGTCTTATTGCATTACTGCCGCCAGTCACTCCTCAAACTATTTATATATATGCCGTTGTGGGTGGATTCTTGCCACCAATGCTATGGCTTTCATTCTTCCTTCGTGAAGATAAGAAGAACCCGGAACCAAAACGTGTAATTCTAGGTTCATTCTTGTTCGGATGTTTGTCAGCTATTTTTGCAATTCCATTCCAAGGACTCTTTGCGCTTCTCTTCCCTGCGGCCTCTCTACTAATTAGTATCATCGTATTTGCGACAGTTGAAGAACTTTCTAAATTTTTTTCAGTTCAAATCTCAGCAATGCGAGATAGAGCAAACGATGAACCTATCGACCCAATTATCTATATGCTCACAGCCGCAATAGGTTTTGCTGCAATGGAAAACACACTCTATTTAATTAACTATCTTAATGACTTTGATTTACTTAACTCAATTCTAGAGCGAGGTAAACGATTCTTTGGAGCAACCCTTTTGCATATCATCTCTTCTATATTTGTTGGGCTTTCATTAACTCTTTCGTACGGGAGACGAAAAAAGTGGCGCCCAATCTTGCTACCTATTGGTATTGTGTGTGCCATTGCCTTTCACTCACTGTTTAACATATTAGTCACAGGCACAGGTTCCAAGTCGGTATTCTTTGGGTTTGTGCTCGTATGGGGTACGCTGATTATACTGCTTGTAGGATTGGAATTTTTAAAAGACTATATTCGTGACTATCTACAAAAAAAGGAAATTGAAACAAAAAAGCAAACGCAAGAACCCCTTGTCAGTAATCCATTTGGCAAACTACCTCACTAAGTTTTGAGATGCTACAATGTGTAGTACATAAATAACGATATATCCATGAAAGCATTTTTTGAAAAATTGACCGGCGGCGAAGATAATGAAGTAGAATTTGAAACGCATATGGGAAATGACGCTGAGTCATATGAACAATGGGTTGAACCAGAAGAGGATGAAGAGCTCCTAGTAGACGTGTACCAAGATCAAGACAATCTTTTTGTAAAAACGTTTATTCCAGGCGTAGCCCCACAGACACTTGATATTGATATTACTCGTGACATGGTTACTATCCGTGGACAAAAGTTTAAAGAAACGGGAGTCGAAGACGAAGACTACTTCCAACGCGAACTATCATTTGGTACTTTCTCTCGAAAGATTCTTCTGCCAAGAGAAATTGATATTGATCATGCAGAAGCGCACTCAAAAGATGGATTGATGACCTTGGTCCTTCCAAAAGTAGACAAAGACAGAAAATCAAAACTACAGGTTCGGTCAAACTAATTAGAAAATAAAAAATGATGCATACGCATCATTTTTATTTTCTATAATTTAGATGTCTCCTTCTATTCTGCTCGTGACCGCTATTAGTCTTGGAATAATAAAACTTTCCATCAAATCCTGTTAAATAAAATAGATAGTCTGTGTCAATAGGGTCAATAGTTGCACGAATAGCCTCAATACTTGGGTTTCCAATTGGTCCAGGAGGTAGTCCTGTGTATTTATAAATATTATACGGTGATTCAACTTCTAGGTGCCTAAAGAGAACACGTGGCAGGTGTTCTTGGTAAATATATGAAAATACCGCGTCTGCTTGAATAGGCATGTTCACCCCCACCCTGTTCCACAAGACACCTGCTACTTTTCTCTTGGTGTCGTATGATGCTGCTCCTGCTTCGTTTTCGACTAGCGAGGCCATCGTTAAAATCTGATCAAGTGTATACGGACTTTTTTCTATATCAGCCACATACTTTTCTATTTTTTTTGTGAAGTTCTTCTCCATTATTCGTATTACATCATCTTCCTCAGCATCTTGTGGGAAAAAATACGTATCTGGATATAAATACCCCTCTTTCTTTTCTTGTTGTATCAAAGACAATAATTCAGCCTCATCAATCAATGGAAGTGCTTGTGCAATAGATGATGCAAACTGGTATGCAGCTTGCCCCTCCAAAATAGTCACACGCTCGGTTGGTACTTCAAATGATCCGTTAATTACTTTTCTAATTATCTCTTCGATACGCAGAGGTTTAGTAAAATAATATGTACCTGATTTCAATTGTTGTTGATTCCCTGTTGCGTACACTCCAATTTTAAATAGCGTTGCTGAAGAGATTACACCTTGTTTTTCAAACTCATCAGCAATTACACTCAAAGGACTCCCTGACTTGATTTCAATAAATTGATCTTTTGGAAAATTTTCTGGTGCCTCTGCAATAAAAAAATACACGTAAGAAAATAATACTGCCATAGCAAGAACGCTTAACAAAAAAATGCTTAGTATGTATGTGATAATCTTTTTCATAACTAGATAGGAAGATTTGATGGAGCTTGTCCAGTAACTGATTCGATTCTCTCAAAGGTAGGAGTTTGTGCAACCTGCCCAGGTAAGTGATATAGAGTTGCCATCTCCTCACTACTAAGCACAAATGTTACTAAACCTTTTTTCTTATAGGGATAGTGCTTTACATCATCGAGTAAAAAATTTCTCCTTCTATAATTATGAAACATATCATCATTAATCTTTAACTTCTTTTTACCTTTTCTGTCTTGCCACGGAAAAGTGTACGAAGGAATCAATCCTGGACGCAAGTCATTGTAAATTTCCCCTGATGAATATTGTTTAAAAATACTTCCCATCATATGATTAACACTTCCGCCATTAAAATGCTCTTTGGGTGATACATAGATGCTTCTTATTCCGACATCCCACGCTACTTTAGATGTATTCTCTTGGATAATCTCCATTTGTAATTTATCAGCACGTGTCATATCTCTGGTTGTATCACTCTCGGCTGTCTTGTACTTAGCTCGAATCTTCTCGACCAGCCGCTCAGCTTCTTTTGACCAAAACTCCTTTTTCTTTCCAGTAAAGAAAATCCAAAAGTTCTTGTGAATTTCTTTAGTATCAAAGACCACGAACATTTTAAAGAATGAGGCCACTCTATCCATTCGTGATACTTTTGAGGTCTTATGATCTTTGTGTCCTCGTGCAACTATCTGTACCCACATTTGTTCGTGCGGACCAATATTTGCCATTGTCTCAATGGTTTGTGTGATAGGATCAATCTGCTCTTCTGGTTCAAGTCCTCCACGATCAAAGCCGTTATGTCTATATGTTTTAATAGGAACAGGATCAGGAAGCGCTAATTTAAACTCAAACCCAAATGACTTGTGTGTATCCCATGAAAAATTAAACTTGGTATAATCCGGAACCTCTACTAGTTCTACATCGGGATATTGTGCATAAAAATGACCTTCGATACGCTGTTTGTAGTCTCGCTGTGCCCAAATATAAAAATGTACTTCTCCACCCAATGAAGCAATTTCAAAAGAATAGTATGGTCGTGACTTACCTGTTGTCATCCAACTTAACCATTCTCCTCCAGCAGGCTCAAAAAGACCATTAAACACAAGCTCCATGGCCATAGGAGTTTTTCGTACTTCTCTAGGTGTTCTAATTTCTAAAAGAATTCTTTCGTGCTCTAGCTGAAATTTTTTTCTTAAATAACCTGTCCACGCCCAATATGCCTCTGGGATAAACCAAAATAAAAATACCACACTCCCAAAGAGCAATATATAGTAGATAATATCTCCAACAAGTAGTATATCCATAGTGTTGTAAGTATAACAAAAGAGCGGGCCGTACGGCCCGCT
>CALGNJ010000016.1 GCA_937958705.1 Minisyncoccota bacterium
GATTCATCGATAAATGTCAGGAACTCTGGATTGCCATCTTTATCATGAGGAAAGTACGCCAGAAGAGTCTCTGGAGGTTCACCAGGCCTCTGATTTGAAAGATGCCTTGAGTAATTTTCAACACCGGAGCAAAACCCTACTTCACGTATCATCGCGAGGTCATACCGAGTACGTCTGTCTAACCGTTGTGCCTCCAAGAGCTTGTCTTCTTTATGTAACTCTTCAAGTCTTTCTTTTAGTTCTGCTTCGATATCCTTAATTGCCTGCTCTAACTTTTCAGGTGAGGTTACAAAGTGCTTTGCCGGAAATAAGAAAAACTCTTCTATCTCTTCTTGTACCACTCTTGTTACCGCATCGAGCACAAGTATCTTCGAGATAGCCCCTCCCAGAAGTTCTAACCGGAATATGTAGTCTTCATGAATGGGCATGATCTCTATGGTTGGACCCACCACCCTAAACTTTCCTGGCTCAAGATCTGCTGATGTTCGTTCATAAAAAATAGTCACTAAATCTTTTAGAAATTCAGTTCTGTTAATTCTTTCACCAACTGTAATATTCTTGTGTACACGCTTGTACTCTTCTGGAGAACCTAAACCATAAATACATGAAACGGAGGCAACAATAACTACATCATCTCTGGTGAGTAATGATTGAGTTGATGCATGGCGCAACATATCAATCTCCTTATTAATCAAAACTTCTTTCTCGATAAACGTGCTTGATGCAACAACAAATGCTTCTGGCTGATAATAGTCATAGTATGAAACAAAATAATGTACTGCATGTTTTGGAAAATATGTTTTAAACTCTTGTGCTAGCTGAGCAGCTAGTGTCTTGTTATGAGCAATTACTAACGTAGCTTTCCCTGTCTTTTGAATAATATTAGCCATCGTAAACGTCTTTCCTGTTCCTGTTGCACCAAAAAGAGTCTGTTCTTTGTGACCTTTTTTTATTCCCTCAACCAAAGACTTGATTGCAGATCCCTGGTCTCCGGATGGTTCATACTTACTTTCTAGATTAAATGTAGACATATAGTAGATACCATTTTACCACGCATTAAAAAACGCGCCCGAAAACGGACGCGTTAAATTTTTATAGAGACAAATTTATGCAGCAATGGACCAAGGTATGGTTTTACCAAACCTAAATGGAATAACAGGATTGCCTGGCTTGAACTCATATGAATCTGGCACTGAATAATCTTTCTTGACCAAAGTGATAGTCTCATCAGATACTGGTAGTCCATAAAATTTTGGACCATATTCTGATGCAAAACCAGCAAGCCTGTCGAGTGCATTTGCTTTCTCAAACATTGTGGCATACAGCATCAACGAATGTGGTGCGGTGTAACAACCAGCACATCCACACGCAGACTCCTTATCCAGTTTACCGTGCGGCGCTGAATCGGTACCTAAGAAAAACTTAGAATCACCGCTTGTCATCGCATCAAATAATGCCTGTCTATCGGCTTCTTCTTTTGCGATTGGCAAGCAATAATTGTGTGGTTTGATCCCACCCTCCAAAACATCATTGATTGTTATATCGGGATGCTGTGGTGTTATCGTACCGACAATGTTTGCTCCATGATTTTTCACAAAATCAACAGCCTCTACGCTAGTCATATGCTCACAACTAACTTTTAGCTCAAGATGTGCAGCAATAATTCTTGCCAACTCACCATTCATTCCATAGAAATGCCGTTCTTTATTAAAGATTAACATTCCGGGGTGAACAGTTTCTCCGTGAACCAGTAACGGCATGCCGACGTCTTGCATTGCTGCAATAGCCGGTAAACACTGGAACAACGAACTCGCTCCATCACCTGACCCAGTGGTCTGACCTTTTGGATAATATTTATATGCATAAATAAAAGCAGACTTTGCGGCGGCATATACATCTTCTGGTGTTGTCTTAGCCGTGAGATACAAAGTCATCATGGGAATAAATTTTGTATCAGCTGGTAGACATGCCATAAGTCGCGTCATGTATGACTCAGCCATAACAACTGTTGTGACTGGTGGACTTAGATTTGGCATCACGATCCCACCCGCATATACAGAAGCTGTATGATTAATCACAGCAGCCATTGCTTCACCGTCGCGGGCATGAAAATGCATGTCCCAGGGACGACGAATTGTGATAGTTTTTGGTTTTCTAACCATGATGACCTCCTTTCTAAGAGAATAATTGATTTCCGTGCTGAATCAGACTCTGAACTCTCCAGGGGCGCTGCATTGCTACACCACCAAAAAATACTGAGTCAGATTCTACATCATAATATTGACTCATATCACGAAGTGTATAGATTCCTCCACCACCATTGATATGACCTTGATAACCACGCTCCCTAAGAAGCATGATTTGTTTTGTTGTATGGTCTATAAGACCTGGACCAGAGTAGCCTCCTTTCCCATATTCTTCCTTAAGAGGAAAACCATTCCCCCACCACCGCTTTTTATCTAATCGTTCGTCACCCAAGGGTAACGAGTTTGTTGTACACAAACCGGAACAATATGGATTGGAAAGCATCTCAAGCAAGTAGTAGATATTCGCAAACGCATTAACTTTTAGCATCACCAAGAAACCGGCTTTACCAAATATATCTATAATGCCTGATACTTCCCCAAGAGCCTGTTCTGGGCTCTTTTTGCCCGCATTTGGACAAGAACCATTAACTTGAATTGCGAAAGGTACCTTGAAAGGTCTTTTCTTGTGCGCTTCTTGTAAATGATATACAAAACGAGTCGCCTCATCTTCAGGAGAATCAGTTACTGCCATAAATGAAATGACAAATGGCTTATCCTGCTCCCAAAAACCCTCAAATCCCAAGATATTTTTAATACCAGGATTTGTGAGCCCCACGGAATTAACTATTCCGCAACGAAAAGTTTTAATAGCAACACAATCTGGCCAGAATCTTTTTGGCTGCAGCGTATTAGGGTCTGTTGGCATATTACCTGCTTTTGGGTAGGCTGTGATTGTTTTTGTCACCAACGTAATACCAGAGAAATCTGGCTTGAAGGGCTGAGGTAGCTTGTGATACCACCATCCTCTACCATTCTTATCGAGTCCTTGGTCTTCCACACCAAAGAAATTAAGTGTACCTGCGGCACACCACACATTTCCAAAATCGGACCATGATAGTTCAGAATCAAACATAGCTGTCTCCTTTCAGAGACCAAATTATTTGTGGAGGATTCCACAGAATAAGCTATCTAAAACCATACCATATAAAAGTAAAATGTACACTACCTTAAAAAGTCTCTGCGGTATATTTTTAGTTCTTCGATCGATTCGAGAATATCGTCTAATGCCCTATGTGTTTGTTTCTTAATAATAGACTCTTCTACTTCTGGCTTCCAACGCTTTGAGAGCTCTTTTAAGGTTGAGACGTCAATGTTTCGGTAGTCACACCACGCTTCTACTTGAGGCATCTTGTAATACAACATGTGCCTATCTGACCCTATGGAATTACCACATAGTGGAGAGGTCTGCTCTTCTGTAAATGCTTGGAGATACTCGAGTACACGATCCTGAGCCTCTGTAATCGAAACCTTGCTATTGCGAGACGCCTCCAAGACTTCTGGAATATGTTCTTTTACCCAATCTGTTGCATGCTCTAATACTGTATCTGATTGATGAATTACTATCTCAAGGGGTTCTGTCACATGCTCAAGTTGTTTATTAGTGATTATTACAGCAATCTCAATGATGGTGTGATTTTGGTAATCAAGTCCCGTAAATTCACAATCAATCCAAATTAAATTTTCTTCTTTATTCATACTAGTGAGTATAACAAACTCCGGCAAACACACGTCTTAATTTCTATGATATGGATGATTATTGCTTATGGAAAGAGACCGATAAAGTGTTTCAATCACAAACAACATTGCAAGGTCATGAGGCAACGTAAGCCTGCTAAGTGCTAGCTGCATCTCTCCACGTTCATATATAGCACCTGTGTGACCATCCGGGCCACCTACAACAAACGAGATATTTGTCACAGATTGTTGGTCTTTCTTATCTAAAAACATCGCAAGCTCTCCAGATGTATATTCTTTCCCTTGTTCATCTAGAAGTACACAAAAAGAGCCTCCCACAGCTTTAAGAACCTTCTTGTCCGTGTCCTTCCCTTCTTTGATGTGAACAAACTCGACTGAAGCAAATTTTTGAACTCTTTTGAGATACTCTGCAATACCGTCTTTAGCGAATGAGAGCTTTGGAGAACCTACTGTAATAATAGAAATCTTCATAATAATTTTAGTATAACAAAAGAGCCCCGCAATGCGGCGCTCTTTTGAACCAATAAGACTAGTCTTGTGGTTTTTCTTGTGCGTCATCTACTACTAGATCTCGCCCTTTGAAATCAGTTCCGTGTAGTTCCTTTGCAGGCGCTACTGCTGACTCATCAGCAAATGTTACGAATCCGAATCCTCGTGATCGTCCTGAGAATTTGTCTGTTGCAACAAATGCATCAACTACTTCTCCGAATTGAGAAAAGTGTTCTTTTAAATCTTCTGCACCAGTTTCCCATGCTAGGTTACCGATAAATAATTTATTAGCCATATTTTTATATTAACTATGTGTAATGTGAACGTATCTTAACTCTTCTCCTCAAACTCTGGTGATACCTCGTTTAACTGAGCCGAAATAGAAACACTGTTCAGGGATAAGCATAGCATATTTTTATATAAATTCAGTAATACGCTCTGTTGCTTCCCCTAGCTGATCTGGAGTCCCCACTGGTTGCCAATCTAATGCGTGAACCACTCTTGCAGGATGAGTGTTGTACATAGTCAGTAGCGTGTGTGGCAGTGCATGTTCTCCGTTGTTCAAAAGCACAGGAGGAACATCGAAATATTCTTTACCAAGTACGTATGCAGCTGCGTTTACTAAACCTTCTGAATGATTTGGGGATTTTTCTATAATAGATTCAAAATTATCATTCTCATCAACACCAACAAGTCCAAAGTTTTTTGCTGTAAACGAATAGTACGCAAGTAGAGAGTACTGGTATTGAATTAGCTTTTGAAGATCCTGAGATTTATATAAATCATCACCCATCACAACAAGAAATCTTTCCTCTTCTTTTAGAAGATGTTCTGCAGATCGCAAGGCATGATCTGTACCATTCTGATCTTTTTGATGTATGTATTGTATTTGTAGGCTCTTGTATGAATCACCAAAATATTCTTGAATCTGTTCTCCAAGATACCCCACAATAACAATCACATCTGTAATTCCAGACGGAAGGTTATCAAGCGTATATTGCATGATGGGCTTGTCTTTAATTTTTACCAAGGGCTTTGGAGTCTCTTTTGTTAACTCTCCCATTCTAGTCCCTTTCCCTCCTGCCAAAATAACTGCGTACATAATTTATCGAATAATTTTAATAATTGTTGATGGTTCATCTGAAATCTCTGCCACATCCAAGTAGTAATCAATCTCAGCACCAAATGTTTCCATCGCCTCTTCCTTATTTACAATTGCTGGTTCTCCAGACCTATTGCAGCTAGTAGAAACCATCGGTCCCACCTCTCTAAGAACGTCGAGAAGAGGCTTATTGTCTGGAATTCTAAATCCTATTGGCTCACCTGCAGTGGTCAGGTATTGATACTTGGTTGCTTTCGTCTTAGAAACAATAGTGTACTTTCCTGGCCATAACTTATTCATAATTCGAACCTCTTGTTCGGATGGGTGCATGCCAAACAAGTGTAGTTGCTCAACAGAAGCAATCAAGACAATATAACCAACCTTATTACCCCTCCTGTTCTTTAAAGCAGTAATTCTATTTACTGATGACTCATCAGTCGCAAGACACGAGAGCCCTGGGATAGTATCGGTAGGCATGAACCATATCTTACCCGCTAGTTCACTATTTTTTAGATCGTTCCATTCCATGATCTTTAAATATTGTTGTTATACGAGGAATAAGCATCGGTACAGTATTCTTATACTCCTCAAATTCTTCTCCATATGTTTTCTCCCAGTGTTTCTCAAGCATTGGTACACCAGAAACATACCTCAGAAGAAGTGTTATCAGTAGAGGACCGATACCAGTTACGATGATAAAAAGTGGATTAAGTGACGTCAATGTCATAATGAAAATACCCCACCACATAGTCATTTCACCAAAATAATTTGGGTGTCTAGTTTTTGACCATAACCCACTCTTCATCATTCCCTTTTTCTTTTTCTGAATAAAAATACCGAGCTGGTAATCACCGCGGACTTGATAATAGAAACCAAGACACCACAGAATAAACCCTAGCAGAACTAAAAAGATGGGTGCAGAAATAGTTATGTTCGCCTGCACAGCAGTTGGTAAAATTATAATACTCAGAAGAAAAGCTTGTAATAGAAAGATTTGAAAATAGGAACGTATCTTTATGTACTTCCATCCATCCTTCATTTCTACATACCTTCTATCCTCTTTGTTCTTGGTAAAAAATCTCATGCCAATATGGTACGAAAGCCTAATGCCCCACATACTAATACATAACAGTATTAAAGCGTATGAGGCTGAGATCTGTGGAACAAGTGCTAGCCAGGCAAATGCAGCCACCACAAAACCTAACCCCCACCCAACATCAACTAAATCATCTCTTTTGAGCAGACGAGCAAAACAATACATGACAGTTTGAAACAGGCAGGCGATTAATACTGTCACTAGCCAAATCCCAAATACGAATGATACAAAATCAAGAATATTCATACGCTAGACAAGTAATTTTGTAATAAGGTACGCGGTTGTTGCCACAGCACCTGTTAATACAACCCCCCAAACAATATCAATTAATACAAGTGATGCTGGCCAATCCTTGATAACAGCCCAGTTGGTGAGTTCGTATGTTGCGTAACAGAAGAATCCAAACAATGCGCCCCACACAAGCGCTGTTTTCCAATCACCAGTACCAAATGCTGGATGAATTGCAAAGAGCACTATTCCTGCAAGATACATAAGATAAAATAATGCGGCTGCTGGAACAACAACGGCATCTGTCATGAGGTTTCCTAATTTTGAAGCATACAAGTCTTTACCTATCACTCCTAGCCATAGGAGATCAAAGATAATGAACATAACACCTGCTGCGATATACGCGATAATATATTGAGTCATAATAGTTTGATTATATCCTACCAAGTGTCATTATCCCAAAACACAAACAGTACATTGAGTCAGGTCTCTCGTGGTTTTATTACTACTCTTTGTGGGTTTGCAGTATTTTCCTTACCAAAAGAAAGACCTTTCAGTTCTTGCTTGAGCATCTCTCACGTGTATGTATTATGCTATTCGTTTTCGTTAGAAATCCTAAGACGAACCAATGTTTCTTTTTTACCAAGAACGTACGCTACAGTAAATGGATCGGGAGAGCGTTGCATGCCTGTCATGACTGTTCTCATGGGATGCAGGACAGAACCGCGACCAATCTCACCACTCCAGTCCCATAATACTTCTTTGATGTTCTCAATTGTCCACTGGTCTTCTGATACTTGCTCAAGCTTGTCCGCAGCCATCGCAAGATTTTTTCTTGCAGTATCAAAACCTTCGTCTTTAAAAGACATAAGATTTTCATCAATTCCTGGCTTTTCAAAAAGATACTCGAATTCTCTATCTCTATCCATCTGTGTAACGTCTGAGAACTTATTAAGTCGCTCTACAAGTATTGAAGAGGTAACCTTGTCAAAGAGTCTCTTGTCTGCATTAAATCGATTCCTAGTATCATCTGACAAGAATTCTATTGCGTGCTCTTTATAGTTAGCTTCTGAGAGTCGTAACATGTGCTGCTTGTTAATATCATCAAGCTTTTGGTATGAGAATGTCGCTGCTCCTTTTTGTATTCGTGCAAGTGAAAATTCCTGAACAAGCTCTTCAAGTGAAAAAATCTCTCTCTCATCTCCGGGATTCCACCCAAGGAGTGCTAATTGATTTACAACAGCTTCTGGTAAATACCCCATTTCAAGAAATTGGGAAAGATTAACTGCTCCATGTCTCTTTCCAAGCTTCTTCTTATCGTCTCCTACAATCAATGGAAGGTGTGCATATACAGGTACTTGTGCCCCGAGTGCTTGAATTAAGAGTATCTGCCTAGGAGTACTTGTTATGTGATCCTCCCCCCTAATAACATGTGTAATACCTCCATCAATGTCGTCTACCACCACCGTTAAGTGATACAGAGGATTATCTACAGATCGAGCAATAACAAAATCACCAAAGTCAGTTGTATCAATGGTAATTTCACCACGAACACAATCAATAACAGTAACTTCTGTGTTAGGATTTTTAAATCTAATAACTTTCCCGGACCCATCGTTAGATTCTTCTGCCTCATACGCAAACCCCTCATCAATAAGCTGCTTAATAACTGCAGTATACCTATCTGTCTTTTGTGACTGGTAAAAAGGTCCCTGGTCATACGTAAGACCCAAGATTTCTAAATCTTTGAGCATTAAGTCAGCATATTCTTGCTTACTTCTTTCTCTGTCGGTGTCTTCAAAACGCATCACAATCTCTCCATTGTGTTTACGTGCGTACAGGTAATTAAATAGTAGCGAGCGAATATTTCCAATATGCATCAATCCTGTGGGTGATGGTGGAAATCGTGTGATTACTTGTTGTGTCATATCTCCAGTATTATAACAAAGTAAAAGCTCCGCGATGCGAAGCCTTAAAGTCATAATGGCAATGTAAGTTGTTCGCCAAGCTGACAGTTTGGTAACGCAGCGGACGCATAATTATTCTCTTTCTGCGCGTGCTGTTCTGCTAGACTCGGAAATCTTACGTCATCCGGACAGCCTGTATCCCAACACTTTTTTACTGCAGTAATTATTTTGTTCTGATTTGAACGCCCATAAGACAACATTTTATTTTTTTTCTGAGAAAATACGTATCTGCCTGACGTTGCATTTTTACGAACCTGATATACATCTCTATATGGATTTTTCTTTCCAGAAAAAATTATTTTTGCAGAAACAAAGCCTTTGGATGTTTCCGAGGTTTGGATACGGACAATAGTGCCCCATTTTTGATTAAACACACTGTGCTCCTATACTAACGAACTAAAGGATATATAATGCGATGAAATAGAAGATTTTGCAAGTAACACAAGAGCGCGCCGTAGGCGCGCTCTTGTGTTGTAAGGCAGATATTACTATTTTTTAGTCCCAACTCCTCCCATCATGTTTCCCACTGACTTAATAGTTTCAAGAACTTCTATTGGAAGCATCCAAATGGTTGTGTTTGATTGATCTGAAGAAAGATCATTTACAGCTTGAAGTGTTCTTAGGTGCATTGCGCCTGGAACTTCATTAAGTTTTTGTGCTGCTGCTGCAAGGTTGTCAGCTGCAATCCTGTCTCCATCAGCCTTAATAATCACAGCTCGCTTTTCACGCTCCGCTTCAGCCTCCTTTGAAATAGTTCGTTTTAACTGCTCTGGAATAATAACGTCTTTCAACTCTAATGCCTGAACATCAATCCCCCATGGGTCTGTTTTTGCGTCTAGTTCTAGCTTAATTTGCTCAGCAATTTCAGCTCGCTTTTGTAAAAGTTCATCAAGAGTCTTCTCACCTACTGAGTTTCTCATAGATGTCTGTGCTAACTGTGAGACTGCATAGAAGAAATTTTCGACCTCAAGAATTGCCTTCTCTGCATCAACCACCTTGTAGTACACTACTGCATTGATGCTAACTGGAATGTTATCTCGTGTAATAACCTCCTGATCAGGAACATCAACGGCCTTAACTCGAATGTCTACTTTCTGGAGTTTCTGAATAATAGGAATAACTACTCGCCATCCTGGTTGTTTTTCACCAGTAAATTTACCGAGTGTAAACATAAGCCCCTTCTCGTATTGGTCTACTTGTTTAATTAGGACAACCGCCAAGAGGATTAGTCCTATAATGATTGGTATAAATTCCATACTATTTCTTTTACTTATTAATTAATAACAATCTTATCACATCAAATTACTACTTAGTGATATCAAACCCGGATGGGTCTTCCTTGTATTTCTTATATATGTCACCAAGAGATGAGATTATCGAACCTGAATCCAAAACATCAACATAATAGACAAACTTGTTTCTATTCATGGGATCAAAGTGTACGACAACTGGCTCAACCTTGTTTATAACACCAACTAATGTAGGGCTAATCCTTGAGGTAATTTTATGCTCTTTTCCGTTTGCGTGAAGTACTGCATCCAGCACATACGTCGTCATTCCATTATCTGTCTTAGAAGCCTTAACTTCATATTCAGATATCTCTTTCTTTTGACCAAACTTTGTAATCGTCTCTACAAACACCTTGAATGCTTTTGTGTATGCCATGTACTGATAGATTACAGTAGGAAGAATCAGTAAAAAGAGGATCACTTGGATTGACTCTACGGGAAAAAACGTGTCAGCAAGTAGTGGTTCTGAAATATCAAGCAGAATGGGTGTAAAAAATATGACCAGTACGGGTAATAAATACAGAAAAAGATTTGGCTTAATAATGTTCATAAAATTAATTACATTGTTGTACAGCCTCGGCAACCGCTTGCATAACTCCCGGATCAAATGGTCCTGGAATAATTTTTTCTTCACTTGGATCTTTTACCAAATCAGCAAGGGCTTCAGCTGCCGTAATTTTCATGCGTTCCGTTATATCATTCTTATCTCCATCAATGGCTCCTTTAAAGATACCTGGAAACACTAATACATTATTAATCTGATTAGGATAGTCTGATCTTCCTGTCGCGAGGATCTTTACTCCTAGTTCTGATGCAAGCTCAGGTTTAATCTCTGGGTTAGGATTCGCAAGCGCAAATACAATAGGGTTCTCATTCATCACACCAATATGACGCTCTGTAAGCAAGTCTGCGACTGATACACCTATAAACACGTCAGCTTGTGCTAACCCATTCATAAGCGATCCTGACATATCGTTTGCATTAGTAAATTTAAGAAGCTCTTGTTTAGTTGCATTCAAATCTTCTCTATCTTTTGAGATGATTCCTTTTGAGTCACATAGCAAAATATGTTTGAACCCATAGTGACTAAGAAGTTTTGCAATTGCTACACCCGCAGCTCCTGCTCCATTAATGACAATTCTTGCACCTTCTGTTGTCTTACCTGTGATCTTGAGAGCATTGATCAATCCAGCCAGTACAACAATCGCTGTTCCATGTTGATCATCATGAAATACTGGGATATCTAATTCTGCACGTAATCGTTTTTCAATTTCAAAACAGCGAGGTGCTGATATGTCTTCTAGATTTATTCCTGCAAATGATGGAGCAAGCGCCTTGACCGTAGCGATTATTTCCTCTGTGTCTTGTGTATCCAACACAAGTGGAATTGAATCTATACCTGCAAACTCTTTAAACAAGAGTGACTTCCCCTCCATTACTGGTAGCGCAGCCTCAGGACCAATGTTTCCGAGCCCAAGCACTGCTGATCCGTCAGAAATAACAGCAACAGACCGTCCGTTCATTGTCAGGTCTTTTTTACGTTCCGGATTCTCTGCAATAATACGACAAATCTCTGCAACACCTGGTGAGTATGCCGTTGAGAGATCATCTCCGTTCTTTACAGAAACCTTAGATACAATTTCTAATTTGCCTTTGTTTTTGGTGTGCATCTCGAGTGATGCCTGATTAAAGTCTTTTTTCATATATATTGTGATTTTAACACATAAGAAAAAGCGACCTACATGCAACCAAGAGTTACTTCAAGCGAAAATTTTGAAAAAATAAATCATACGCAAGAAAAGAGTCCAGAAATTTGTGCGACGTATTTTCATACGTTAAACAAATTTCCGGACTCTTGACGCAACGCATCATAATTGTCTAAACGACTTATATTTTAAATTCGATTACGTCGCCATCTTGGACAACATAATCCTTCCCTTGCAACCCAAGCAACCCTTTCTCTCTTGCAGCCCCTTTAGAACCACATGCCAAAAGATCTTTTGAGCTAACTACTTCTGCTCTAATAAACTTCTCTTCAAAGTCTGAATGAATGGCTCGGCCAGCTCGTGGTGCAGTTGAGCCCCGAGGAATGGTCCACGCTCTAGTTTCTGTTTCACCAACAGTAAAGTATGAAATAAGATCAAGTAGTTGGTATCCTTTCTGAATCAGTAAATCGATGTCGTCAGCCACCCCACCAAACTCTTCACGCATAACTGCACGTTCCTCAAAATCAAAAGACTTAAGGTCAATTTCTGTCTTGGCGTCTACTGTTATGTATAGAGCATCTTGTTCACGAAAATAGTTTATTAACTCTTCCCACCTGTCATCGTCAGCACCATCAACATTCTCTCCGGATGAATCTTTGTTAAGCACATACAACACAGGCTTTGCAGTCAGCAGGTGTGTCATTTTTATGATCTTCTTATCTTCGTCCGACTGTTCTTCAAAATACTGATTCACAAATTTCTCTTGCTCTAACATGTTTTTACACCCCAGTAGGACTGTCTCTTCATGCTTAGCATCTTTATCCCCTCGCTTAATTTCACGAGCAATAGTCTCTAGCCTATTATCAACCATTTGTTTATCAGCCTCAATTAATTCTAAATTAATTAGCTGAATATCAACCAGAGGGTTTATTCTATTTTCAACATGGATAATGTCTGGATCTTCAAAAATTCTCACCACATGCGCAATTGCATCAGTCTCTCTAATATTTGAAAGGAATTTATTTCCGAGCCCTTCTCCTTGTGCTGCGCCGGGGACTAAACCTGCAATATCCACAAACTCCACAACTGCAGGAATAGTTTTTGCTGAACTAGCTTGTTCTGCCAAGTGAGCAATTCTGTCATCAGGAACGGGAACAACTCCAACAGAAGGGTCTATGGTACAAAATGGATAATTGGCTGCATCAACTTGCTTTTCAGTGAGCGCATTAAAGAGTGTGGACTTTCCTACGTTTGGAAGTCCCACAATACCTACAGATAGTGACATAATTATTTAGCGTTATTTTTGTGGGTTCCTAATAATTTATGCGAAAAGTGATTAAACAGTAGCGTCCCGACAATAAGTGCAATTAAGTACATGAACACATCCATCACAAGTGTTGAACCTGCAGGAATTAAAAATCCTTCTGCGTTTGAAAATACATTTCGTGAAGTCATGTGGATAAATAAGAAAAAGTAAGACACGATTGCAAATGGTAACCCAAACGAAAAGTTAATCCATCTTTTTTGCATAGCAAGTGAGTTAATAGCAATAAGCAACAGTAGTGTATAGATAAAAAATGCATTAACTGA
Source organism: Minisyncoccota bacterium (assembly GCA_937958705.1). Taxonomy (GTDB): domain Bacteria; phylum Patescibacteriota; class Minisyncoccia; order Phycocordibacterales; genus JAHDEI01. The sequence continues at coordinate 13,250 of CALGNJ010000016.1, forward strand.
GGTAATAATCGATAAGATACTCACGTCTAGTCCGTACTTAAGAGTTTCTAGCTTAATAAGACCAACCTCAATTATCTTAGA
>CALGNJ010000017.1 GCA_937958705.1 Minisyncoccota bacterium
AATCTATTTTCACGAGAAATGACTCGTATTTCCGCAAAAGAAATCAAATCATGGCAACCAGTTGACCAAGAACTCTCTCCTGAAGAAAAACAAGTTCTCGAGCAAATCAAGAACTCATAGTTCGAGTCTTGTCAGGTCCACTAAATATTAAAGAATATATTTGACATTTATCTATATAATAGTACTGTTTCCCTCAGAGCAGCAACTTAATTTTACTAAGTTGTTTTCAAAAATCAATCTAAGTAAAGAAAGGAAATTGCTATGGATGGAATTAAAACACCAGACCTAGACCTGTTGGCTAAAAACGAGATTTGGCTAGAGGGTAAAGTAAACGGAGCAATGGTTGAAAAAGTTTTCAAACTACTGTTTGTTTTGCGTGCTCGTGGATGCCCTGATATCACAATCTACATCACCTCACCTGGAGGCTCTACACTCGCAGGTCTTCACATACATGATGCTATTGAGCTCTATGCGAAGAAAGCAGTAGTAAAAGGGTTCGCTCACGGCCGTGTAGCCTCTATGGCTTCTATAATTTTACAGGCCTGCACGACTCGGGTAGCCTCCAAGCACACCGAGATACTGATACATCATTTAATTCAAGATAATATCTCACTTGATGTTCTTCGCAACAAGAAAAAGTTGGACAAACTAATTGCTGATTGTGAAGAGACCCAGGCAAAACTGGATTCAATTCTTATGTCTAGAACTGGGAAAAGTCAACGTCAAGTTATAGCCCTGAGCAAAAAAGACGAATATCTCGTTTCCTCAAAAGCTCTTGATTTTGGATTGATTGATTTCATTGAATAATAATGAGACACATTCTCTCTATCCTACACCCTCGCCGGTGTAGGTTTTTTATTGAAAACTTGTTCGAACGTAGCCCCATAAGATTCATAAAAAGACCAGCAACGCTGACTTCTACGCTACTCTGTTTCAGTTTTTAATTCTGATGTGTCTTTTGCTATATCATCTTTAATTTTCTCAAATAGACCATCCATCATTTGTCGACTTTTCTCCCCCCTGTCGATCTCAAACTCTACAAATGGCAACACCTTTACGTATCCTTTTTGTTTTATAAAAGTTCTAAAGTCATTTCTTTTTCTCTTCAGAAAATGAATTCCCATCTCTTCTGATGATTCTGGAAAAATAGATACGTAGATAGTCACGTTTTTTAAATCTGGAGAGATATCTACATTTGTAGGTGTGATCATGCTTTGCCTATTTGCTTCTTGCGCAATAAAATTACCAGCATGTTTTCTGATTTCCTCTGCAAATTTCATTTGTCGTGTTGATGGTGGCATATACTATTCACTTACTGTTCGTACCGCTCGTACTCTGTCGCCCTCTGCTATCTCGTATTTAGATGAGATCATCATTCCAAATTCTTCATCAGTTTGAATAATTGTTGCCTCCATCTTTCCTTTTTGGAGTCCTTTAATTACTCCTCGACCAATTTCTATATCCCGCCGGACGATAACTACCTTATCTCCAGTCTCAAGCACACCTTCTTTTACTTTACCTCCAATAACTCCACCTTTATTAGTCCATGAGAACACTCGAATAATCTTTGCTTCTCCAAATACTTTCTCTGATTCAATTCTGGTTCGACGTGTTTCTAAAGCTTCAGACAGGAAGTCTGTAAGCTCATAAATAATATCAAATTTCTTAATTTCAATATCAAATGTTTCTGCCAGGTCTGTGGCAGTTCTAGACTGACCAACGTGAAATCCAACCACAACAGCCTTTTTGTCAGCTCCAGCTTGCCGGATATCATTCTCTGTTATATCTCCAACACCTTCTGAGACAATTTTAAACACAGCAGAAGATGTATCCATTTCTTCAATTTGATGTTTAATAGCCTCAAGAGAGCCAATTACGTCAGTCTTAATGATAAGAGGCACTGTTTCTTTCTTTGGGTCGAGCACTACTTTTTCAGCTTTTTCTTCTTGTGGTCCATCCTTAATGTACTCTTGAGCTGCTTTTTTAGTTTCAAATACTCTAAAAGTACTTCCTGATGCTGGTTGTGCATCAAACCCGATTATTTTAATTGGCTTTGAAAATGAAGCTGTCTTAATTTGAGATCCGGCGTAGTCTTCCATGATTCGTACTGGGGCCTGTGCAGCACCTGAGACGATATGGTTGCCGGAATTAATAGTTCCATCTTTAATAATTAACGTTGCTGATATCCCTTTTTTAGGATCAAGTGACGACTCAAGCACAATCCCCGTACCCAGAGCATTTCTGTCCGCTTCAAGTTCCTCAAGGTCAGCTGCAAGTAAAATAGTATCTAGTAGGTCGTCTACTCCCTGACCAGTTTTAGCAGAAATTTCATTGTATGAAACATCACCACCCATACCCTCGAGATAAATACCTTTTTCTACTAGTGAGTACTTTGTCTTTTCACTATCAGCTTTTGCAGAATCAATTTTATTAATGGCAACAATAAAAGGAATTCCTGACTCTTTGATAAATTCGTACGCACCCATTGTTTGCTCTTTAACTCCGTCTTCAGCTGAAACAATAAGCACTGCGATATCCGCGATCGATGCTCCTCGCTCTCTTGTTTTAGCAAACGCTGCGTGTCCCGGTGTATCCAAGAATGTAATCATTCTTTCTGCGTGTTCAACTTCATATGCGGAGATGTGCTGAGTAATACCTCCTGCTTCCCCACCAACAACATTCGCTTTTCTTATATAGTCTAAAAGTGTTGATTTACCGTGGTCGATGTGACCCATAATTGCCACCACTGGTCCTCGCTTCTCAATAAGTGGTGTTTTTGCTGTTTGTTTGTTTTTCTTTGCCATAATTGTTTGACATCATACCATACAACGCTATGCATTATTACTAGTGTTCTTGGTATACTTTTCATATATGAAAGAGATTAAAAATAAAGTCCTGTACCAGTTGTTTGATGAATTTTGGGGTCCACATTCAATTTTTTCGGTATTGGCATTCGTGATCGGAGGAATCTTAATTGGAAGAACCGCCTGGGAGTATGTATATAATTCTTTTGGTGGAATAGTGACAATTATTATTGGAGTATTACTCCTTTCCCTTGGTGGAATAGTTTTACATAAATTTGATGATTAAGTAAAGTCAACTTAACAAGTCCACCATGGTACAATTCTGTGAAATAGTATTAGTAAATAAATAATTAACCATGAACGAAAAACTTATTATCCCAATTTCAATAATCATTGCAGGATGTATTATTGGTGCAGCAATCTTCTTCTCTGGAGGAAAAGAAACTGTAGTTCAAGCTCCTGTTGAAAATCAACCTCAACAAGAAGCTAATCCAGAAATTAGAAAAGTTGCTGAAGCAACTGACCATATTCTTGGTAACCCACAAGCTGATTTCTTTGTGGTTGAGTACTCAGATATTGATTGTCCATTCTGTAAGAGATATAACGACGAAGTAATGTCTAGGTTGGAAGCTGAATACAGGGACAACGATCGTGTTGCATTTGTATACAGGCACTTCCCACTTGATGCACCATTCACACGAGAGCTTCATCCTTCTGCAACGGAACAAGCTGTTGCTATGGAATGTGTTGCTGATTTAGTTAGTAACGATGCATTCTTCGCATTTAAAAAAGCACTCTTTGCTGATGAGCAAACCGGACAATTATTTGGTGATGAACTTCTAGCTAAGATGAGTGAATACGCAACCGCAGTTGGAGCTGAGAAATTAGCATTTGAAAACTGTTACGCAGCACAAGACTTAACTCAAGTTACAGCTGACTTTAACGACGGTAGAAACGGTGGAGTTGAGGGAACACCAACTATCTTTGTACAACTTGAAGATGGAACTTCATACAGGGCGCAGCCATCATATGCACCTCTAAAGAATGCAATTGAAGTATTCCTGCAAAACAACTAATACAACTAGTATCAAAACAAAAAAAAGCGCGTAAGCGCTTTTTTGTTTTGATTTACTTATCATCCCTAGTAATCAAAATATCAAATAACTCTTTGTACGAATCATCTATGTCCTGAGTAGAATACACATCTCTAACAAATTGTCCTGATAAGATTGAGTCTGCCATAGTATTAATCTCCTCTTTTAGGTTCAGTATTTGTTCGTCGGTGACGTTCACTTCGTAGCGCTCAAATACATCTGACTTATTCTTTTGAACAAAATCAAAGATAACGTTCCGTGTTGCATACCTACCTCCCCGATAAGATTCTAGAAGTAATGCATAAAATACAGCCTGCCTTGTTATAGCTTCTTTCTTCTTTGCTGTATCTTCTTTGTTCTTACCTTTCTTTTCTGAATAGGTCTTACCTGTCTTGTAATCCACAACAACAATATTCCCTTCTTCATCTTGTTCAATCTTATCAATACGACCAGCAAGCTGGATGGTTGATCCAGAGTCTAGTTGAAATTCTAACCCAAATACACCGTACTCAACCTCAAGAGGTACACGCATTGATTCACTGTATTCCTGCCAGTAAGCTTCTAGGAGAGGTATTGCTTGTGACTCATATTTTGCCCACCTGTGCACTTCTTGAATAACATTCCGGTAGGTTGCGACTAAGTCTGCTTTTGACCCACATGATTTATCGATCATGGCACGCTTAAAAAAGTCCTCCAAGACTCGGTGGATACAATTACCAAACTCTAGAACGTCGCTCATTGCCTCGGGCAACAAAACCAAGTTCCTAAAGAAATACAGCACTGGAGAATCTATAAAATTATTTAATGCTGAGACAGAAAGTCCGCGACTTGTAAATCGTTTTGTAATGTACTCAGGATCCAGCAGAGAAAGTGTAAACTCATCTGGTTCTTGCAACATAGTCAGCACTGGAACACCTTGCTTTGCTTCAAACTCTTTTGTATCAACGTCAGTGACTAGATCTTGCTCTCTTAGGAATGAAATGAGCGATTGTGATTTGTCTTGATAATCAACTTCAGGATAGCTAATGTATACGTTTTTCTTTGCGCGCGTCAGAGCAACAAACAACAAACGTCTTTCGTCTTCATATGACCCATCGCTAATATCTAATGCGAGCGATATCTTTTGTGGAACCTTTCTTGTCTCGACGGCTTTATATAAATACACATCTTCGAACTCCAGACCTTTTGACCCATGGAATGTAATCAGTGATACACCATCTCTGTGTTCTGTCGGTATTTCAATAGAAAGTTTATACTCTTTCATCACCGTGATATATGAAATAAAGTCGGTAAGAACGTACGATTCTTTTGCAAATGACTCTCTCTTTACCTCATTGAATAGTGTGTCGAGACTCGCGAGAGCTTGAGCATTATCCGGAAGCGCAACCAAGAACTGCAAGAAGCCACTTTCACGGAGAATAAATGAAAATATATTTAAAAACTGTTCATTGTGAGACTTGGTATGTGCCTCAGCCAGGAACTCAGAGAAAGAGAGCAATGTCTGTATCTCTTTAGTAGATATATCTAAAGACTGTAGAATTTTCTTATCAGAAATAACTGCATAGATATTTTTACGCTCCTCTTTTCTATTGCTCCGAACCTTCTGCAATATCTTAGAAACTGAAAATGGGTGTACATCAATGAAATCCGAATACAGGAGTTTTGAAAGGTATTCATCAGAATTAAATGACACGCAGGCTCTGAAAAGCAAAAAAAGCTTTTTCATTTGGATATCATCCAAGAGATTCTTCTTAGAATAGTCCCTATATGGAATTGCATATAAATCAAAAATAGCCCGCAGGTCTTCTGCGTAATAGTTCTTCCTGTACAACACAGCAATTTCATTAGGGTCAGCACCAGCATCTAGTTTTTGTTTTATCGAATCCGCGATAAACATGAGCTCATATTTGTAATTTGAAAAATTCCGGAGCTCCATAACACCCGCATGATCAAAGAAAGACTGCAAAGTCTCTTCCTGTGCATGATGTTCACTCTCGGTGATTGTAGAGTATGCCTGATCGAGAATGTGTTGACCCGACCGGTAATTAGTTTTTAGCTCGATATGTTTCATATCCGAGACGTGTGCGTCGAGTGCTCTAAACGAATCCTCTGTTGCTCCTGCGAACCTAAAAATTGATTGTTTTGCATCACCAACAGTAAAGATATTCGGCTTCCTTTCCCATACAGGATTATCTATCAGGTGAGCAAGTAATCTATTTTGTCCATCATTAGTATCTTGGTGCTCATCGACAAGAACATATTGGTACTGCTCTTGGACATCTTGTTTAAACGCATCATTGGTGTCCAATTCATGTAAGACAGTAAGAATTAAGTCTGAGTAGTCAAAGAATCTTCTTGTGACAAGCTCTTCCTGATAAAGTTCATAGATGGTTGCAAGCTCTTCGTTTTTTGCTTTTTGTGCGTCTATCTTTGTAAGCTCTGCTCTTTTTATCTCTCCCTTTTTGCCAAACTTAGAATCACGCTTGTAATACAATGATTCATCCTCAAGTTGGCTCTTATACTTCTCTTCTATCTTCCTGCGGTACTCATCTGGCGTATACCCCTCGGTCTTAATCTTTCCAATCCCAAACATGATGTCACGCAAGTAAAAATGTTCATCAAACAGTGGTTTGAGCACACCAAAGTCTATCTTGGTCTTGAGTATCTCTTGAAGAATCTCTATTCGTTCAATATCTGAAGCAATTCTGAACTGTGACTTATCCTGAAAATATATTGGATATGAAGTAATCAGATGTTGTGCAAATGAGTGAAACGTAAACAAAGGAACCCTGTATGCTGTTTCGTAATTTGTAAATGCTGCAAGCCTATCTCGCATTGAACGAACTGCTGAGTTTGTAAATGTTAACGCTAAAATTGAATCTGCTGTGTCAGCGCCCAGTGTTTCAATAATATGAGCAATACGTAGTGTGAGAATCTGAGTCTTACCTGTTCCTGGTCCAGCTGAAACCGAAACTGGTCCATCAATGTGTAAGACAGCTTCTTTCTGTTCGTCGTTAAGTAATTCTAGTGCGTCTTTGTATTCTGACTTCATTACTTACAGTATACTATGGACAAGAAAATAACCTGCTGCCAGGTTATTCACAAAATTTCTATTTTGAGGCCTGATGATGAGTGGAGATAAATTTTATTATTATCTCAACGAGCTCCTCTGGTGGCGCTGCGGTAGTATCTAGTATCAGATCAAAATGTGCATCATCAGTGAAGTCATCGATGTCATACAGATCCTTATACCTAACCCTAATAGCTTCTTCTCTTTGTAATGTTTCTTGCTCAACTTCCTCAAGCGAACTATCTTCTCGCTGTCCAATCCTTCTGATTCGCTCATTAAAATCACAAATAAATTTAACCTTCACAGAATC
>CALGNJ010000018.1 GCA_937958705.1 Minisyncoccota bacterium
GACTCTGTTCAGACTCAACTTCAAGAGTCTCAAAAATTGATTAAGGATATTACTAGTGAGCTAGGTGCTGTTAAGGGACAAAACGAGCAGGTCCTTGGCTTTACAGAGCAGCTAAAGAGTCTTCAAGAGATTTTGCAGAACTCTAAGCAACGTGGAGCATTGGGAGAATATTTTTTAGATACAACGTTAAAGAATATTCTACCTCCAGATTTGTATGAGACACAATATTCCTTTAAAGACAAAACTATTGTTGATGCTGTAGTGAAACTACCAGACGGTTTGGTTCCTATCGACTCAAAGTTCTCACTTGAGAATTACAACAAACTGGTTACTGAGAAGAATCCAGAAACAAAAATCATTTATGAGAAGAAATTTAAGGAAGATTTAAAAACGCGAATAACAGAAACTGCTAAATATATTAAACCAAGAGAGGGGACGCTGACCTTTGCGTTAATGTTTATTCCATCTGAGGGAATTTACTACGATTTGTTAAATGAAAAGATTGGTGAGGTAAATAGTAGGAATCTATTAGAATTTGCATACGAGAAGAAAGTAATCATGGTTTCCCCTACAACACTGTATGCATACCTGCAGACTATTTTGCAAGGCCTTAATTCACTAAAGATAGAAAAGCAGGCGGTTAATATCATTAAAAACGTTGAAACACTCCAGAAGCATGTCCAAACACTTGCAGTTGAACATGAGAGATTGGGTAAGTCCATTGGATCCGTGGTCAACCACTACAACGCAAACGCAAAACGAATAGGGCATGTTTCAAAGGACACAATCCGCCTTACCTCAAGTGACAATACTCCTATTGCTATCCCTGAGATTGTAGAAACAGTGAAAGCATTAGAGGACTAGACAATACTGCTCTATATAATAATTTGTTACAATTATAATCATGAAACAATCACAACTATTTACAAAAACTCAGCAAGAGGCACCTAAGGATGAAGTTGCCAAGAATGCACAGCTACTCATACGTGCAGGCTACGTATATAAAGAAATGGCTGGAGCATATACTTTTTTGCCACTTGGGTGGCGCGTTCTCCAAAAAATTAAAGAAATAATCAGAGAAGAGATGAATGCCATAGGAGGTCATGAAATGCACATGACTGCACTTCAAGATAAAGCTACCTGGGTTCCCACAAACAGGTGGGATGACGCCGTAGTGGATAATTGGTTTAAAACTGAACTAAAAAATGGTACTGAGCTTGGTCTTGCTTTTACTCATGAGGAGGATATTGCTCACCTTATGACCCAGTACCTCACCTCATATAAACAACTACCATTTTATCCATATCAGATTCAACTCAAATTTAGAAATGAAGCTCGTGCTAAGTCAGGCATTATGCGTGGAAGAGAGTTTTTTATGAAAGATATGTACTCATTTTCAAAGAACGAAGAAGAGCATAATTATTTTTATGAAAAAACAAAACAGGCATACACAAACGTCTTTAATCGTTGTGGGATAGGTGACTATACATATCTAACATTTGCCTCAGGTGGAAGTTTTTCAAAATATTCGCATGAGTTTCAAACCATCACCGATGCTGGTGAAGATGTTATTTATATAAATAAAGAGAAAGATATTGCAATCAATGAGGAGGTGTATACAGATGAAGTAATTCAAGACTTAGGTCTAAGTAAGGAATCACTTATTAAAGCAAAAGCAGCTGAGGTTGGTAATATTTTTTCACTAGGTACAAAATTTTCAGATGCCCATGAAACGACATTCACTAACGAAGAAGGAAAACCAGAATCAGTAGTGATGGGTTCATATGGTATTGGTCCTGCTCGTGTAATGGGTACTGTCGTTGAATTGTTTAGTGATGAGAATGGAATAGCTTGGCCTGAAGCCATTGCTCCATTTTCAGTACACCTGATATCAATTAATGCTGATGAACAAGCAGAGGCACTGTATGCAAAACTTCAAGAAGACGGCGTAGAGGTACTCTGGGATGATAGAGACGCACGTCCTGGACAGAAATTTGCAGATTCAGACCTAATAGGAATCCCGCACAGGATTGTAATCTCACCCAAAACTATTGAGGCAGGGGGAGTTGAATACAAAAAACGTACAGAACCAGACGCTAATATTATTTCAGTTGAAGAATTGCTCACACTGGTTTCATAGAGTAGACCAAACAGCAGAGGCGGCACAAAACCTGCCTTCACTTGTATCGTTAGGTAAAAGTAAATAAAATTAAAATATTCAAAACATACGAGCTCGCATGTTTTGAATATTTTTTTTAAGCTGTTTGTTTGCACCATCAAAAGAGTTATAATGCAATCCTTCTGAGGAAGATGATCGCTCTACGTGAGAGGAAAGTCCGGACACACCCCAGTGTATTCTGGGAGAATGGTAGCAGGTAATTCCTGTCGACCGTGAGGTTAGAGGTGCGAGCAGTGACGCCTGGATCGAAAGTGAAGGGCATCCTTCGGGATGAATCTTTATGGAAACATAGAGAGTGAAACGGCTAAATCCTTACTTGTGTGCAAAGTCGTACTCCTCACCACTTGTTATTTGATTTTTAAATTGTGTAAGGAGAGAGCTGGGTACTGTCACATCGCGACGAAAGATAGATGTCATTGATATCTGTTCTGAATGGGGAAACCTGATTAATTTCATTATCTTGTGAATACATAGCAAGATAAGGCAAACTGCAATCTAATTGCAAGGAAGGTGATGGCTCTCTTCGACAGGCCGGACATGTGACATCCGGTCGGGCGATCCACAAGTGGATCGCCCTCCTTACACAGTTTAAAATTAATTGAGTACCAAGTGGTGAGGGGAGTGCCGCAAAGAATACTATGGCAACATAGCATCAAGATAAATGATCATTACTCAGTTTACTGAGACAGAATCCGGCTTACGAATCAGAATATATCAAAAAGACCAAGTGATAAGCTTGGTTTTTTTGTTACTTGTACACACGCATGTATGAGTCACTGGTTGTTATAATCACAGAATCATGAAAAAAATACGTATAGATAAACCGTTCTTAGTTCTCACGTGTATCCTTTGTTTTATTGGGTTTCTACTTTTCTTTTCTGTTTCACTAGGCACACTTGAATCAACTGGTGGGTTTTTAAAGACAGTCGCTAAGCAATTCATAGCCCTTGCGCTAGGACTTGGAGTCATGTTTACACTCGCATACTCAAATAAAATAGACTATAGGGTATTAAAATATCTATCATTATGGCTCTTTTTAGGCTCAATAGTATTTGAGTTGCTGGTATTTGTTCCAGGTTTAGGCCTAGAAATTAATGGTGCCAGGCGCTGGGTTGATATTGGTTTTACGACTCTTAAACCGTCAGAATTCTTAAAAATAACAACTATTATTTTCCTATCAGCACTTGCGGCTGAATACGGGACAAAACTAAAGAAAATCACATCTTTGGTTCTTGTGATGAGCATCACCATTGGGGTTGTCTTTTTATTGTTATTTGCAACTAAAGATATTGGTTCATTCTTGGTGATTGCTCTCTCAACACTGGGAGTACTGTACCTTTCCAAAGCAAAAAATCTACATATTTTTGGACTTGCGGGACTAGGTGTCTCAGGATTGCTCTTGCTGGTGTTTCTTTTTAGGAGGTATGCATGGGACAGACTGGTAAGTTTCAGTGGTGTTTCGGGTGATGCACTGGGAAATGATTTTCAAATCAATCAGTCACTTTATACTATTGGCTCAGGAGAAATATTTGGTAGAGGATTTGGTCAGTCACTACAAAAATTTGCGTACCTGCCAGAGCCCCTTACAGACAGTATCTTTGCTGTAACTGCTGAAGAGTGGGGATATTTTGGCTCTTGCATTATTGTGTTGCTATTTTTAGCACTCGTTATGCGAGGTATTAATATTGCCAAGCGATCAAAGGATCTTTTCGGGATGTATTTGGTTACAGGACTGATACTTTTGGTTGGAACTCAGTCATTTATAAATATCGCTGCGATGCTCAAACTATTTCCGCTCTCAGGTATGCCGCTTCACTTTATCTCTCAGGGGGGATCTGCATTACTTGGCACACTTATTATTTGTGGACTTATTCTTAATGTATCCAGACACGCGAAGAAGAAGATATAAAAATAGGCTGCATAGTTTGCTATAATTGATTCAACATGAGTACTACTATTAAAATTGTAATTACAGGAGGAGGCACAGGAGGTCATTTCTATCCACTTATTGCAGTAGCTGACAAAGTTTTCGATATTGCTGCGGACAGAAAAATACTTAAGCCTGATGTGTATTATCTTGCTGATAAGCCGTATGATTCAAACTTATTGCGCAGAAAAGGAATAGCTTTTCAGAAGATTTACGCAGGAAAAGTGAGAAAGTATTTCTCAGTTAAAAATTTTGTAGACGCGTTTAAGACATTCTATGGTGTGTTAGACACTATTGTTATTATGTTTAAAATCTACCCAGACGTTGTATTTACCAACGGATCGTATGTTGCGTTTCCAGTATTAACTGCTGCAAAGATCTTGAGGATTCCTATATTTCTTCATGCATCAGATGCTATTCCTTCCAGGACAATTCTTACAGCTGCAAAGAAGGCAAGAAAGATTTCAATCGCCTTTCCAGAAGCTGCAGAATATTTACCAAAAGATGCTAAAAAAGTTGCACTCATCGGTAATCCGATTCGAGATGAAATACTAAAGCCGCTAACTAACGGTGCGCATGAATTTCTGGAGCTTGACTACAACATCCCCACCATTTTTATTATTGGTGGATCATCAGGTGCTCGAGTCATGAACGATGCAATTGTTGATGCGCTACCTCAACTCCTACTAGACTACAATGTTATTCACCAGATGGGTAAACAAAATTACAAAGAAACGAAGGGAAGGGCGGATGTTGTTATATACGATCATCCATTCAAAAATAGATATAAACCATACGCATTCTTAGACACACTTGCGCTCCGTATGTCAGCGGGAGCTGCAGATATCATTGTCTCGAGAGCTGGAGGAGGTTCTATCTCAGAGATCGCTCAATGGAAAAAGCCATCTATTGTAATTCCTATTCCAAGTAATATTTCCCGGGATCAAGAAAAAAACGCTTTTTCATATGCTAGGTTTGACGCAACAGTCGTTATGAAGCAGGCGAATCTTTCAGCAAATCTTCTTATCTCTGAGATAAATAGAATAGTAGGTACTCCAAAGATTAAAGAGGAAATGGTCCAAGGTGCCATAAACTTTTCACGACCTGATGCGGCAACTAAAATTGCGGAAGAAATCTTAGAGATTGGACTAGAACACGTAAAGTAATATGGATATAAAAAGATTTCAAAAAAGAAAAGAAGATTTTGTATGTGGAAACTGCGGTACTACAAATATAGGTGATGGATTTACTAATCACTGTACAAACTGTCTATATTCAAAACACGTAGATATATTCCCAGGAGACAGAAAAGAGTCTTGCGGTGGACTAATGCCTGTTACACATGTTGAGAAAAAAGGTGACAAGTATATACTTACTCACACCTGTCAGACGTGTAAACAGACTGTTGGTGACCACTTTAGACCAACTGATAATTTTGAGACACTTATTAGTCTTGTTGTCGCATCTAATAAAAAAAATGAAAAGGCATAATATTTGTGTATAATACTTTCATGAAAATACGTATCATCTCAGTTGTAATTCTTGTCCTTGCTACCGCGTTAGCATTTTTTGTCTTGCAACCAAATAAAATAAATCAAGAAGGGGTTGTAGAGTCTACCTTTCCTTTCAAGTTCGGATTAGACTTGGTAGGTGGCTCATATCTTGTATACAAAGCAGATATATCAGAAGTTGACTCCACAGAAGTAGATGAGTCAATGAAGGCGCTGCAAAACGTGTTGGAACGAAGACTTAATCCAGTTGGAACCAGTGAAGTGCAGGTTCGAACAGAGAGTGCATCAGTATTTGCTGAAAATTCTGAGAATGAACATCGAGTAATTATTGAAATCCCTAATGTACAAGATCCACAAGAAGCCAAAGACCTTATTGGGCTCATTCCACTGCTTGAGTTTAAATTACAAAGACCATTTGATGAGATAGAAGAAGCACTTACCGCAGCTGGTCTTTCATCTACCAGTACACAGGCACAAATTGAAGCATCTGGAGTATCTGATGACATCTTTTATACTAATACTGAACTAACAGGTCGATACGTTGAAAAAGCATCTGTTGCCCAAGACCAAATAACTCGGCAGCCTGTTGTGTTGCTTAACTTTAGTGGAGAAGGGAAAGACCTTTTTGCTGATCTCACCAAGGAGAATGTAGGAAATGTTATGGCGATTATCTTGGATGGAGAAGTCATATCAGCACCTGTTATCCGTGATGTTATTTATGACGGAAATGTTCAAATTTCAGGACAATTCAATATAGAAGAAGCACAAGAGCTTGCTCGTAACTTAAACTACGGTGCCCTTCCAGTCCCTATCGAACTTATTTCAACTCAAACCATTTCTGAATCATTAGGTGCGGATGTGCTAGCGACCGGCATAAAAGCAGCACTATTTGGGATTATCTGTGTGATGATTTTTCTAATTGTAATGTATCGAGTTGGGGGAGTTGTTGCCTCAATTTCTTTGGTGGTATATGTAGTAACACTACTGTCACTATTTAAGCTATTTGGCTTTGTCTTTACCGCAGCGGGTATCGCAGGGTTTATCATCTCCATTGGTATGGCAGTGGATGCAAATATACTTATCTTCGAGCGTGTCAGGGAAGAGCTAACAATTGGAAAACAACTACGAGAAGCTGTAACAAATGGATTTAGTCGCGCATGGCTTTCAATCAGGGACTCTAACCTTTCTTCGATAATCACAGCACTCATCTTGTTCTATCTTACATCTTCTCTTGTACAAGGGTTTGCGCTTGCATTTGGTATTGGAGTTATTGTTTCAATGTTTACCGCCATCACAATCACAAGAACATTCTTGGCCGCAATAACACCAGCAGGGAAGGTTGAGAAGAAGGTCTCAAGGTTCTACAGGAAAAATCTTGTAGGTTCATTACTAACACTAACGATTAATTCAAAATAATATGTGGGTTATAAAAAACAGAAACACTTTTTTCATTCTTGCTGGTCTGGTTGCTGTATTTTCAGTTGGATCAATTGCATTTTTTGGGTTTAATTTAGGTATCGATTTTAAAGGAGGGTCTCTACTAGAGATTGAATACACTCAAGATAGACCAAACACCGCAAAAGTCAAAGCACTTACAACTTCATTTGATATCACGGGAGCAATAATTCAAAACCTCGATACAGATTCAATGATTATTACAGCAAGTGATCTTACTGATGATAAAAAAATTGCACTCAGTAAAGAATTATCTTTTGATGGAGCATACCCATTTGTCGAAACTAGGTATAAGAATCTTGGCCCAACAATTTCAGATGAACTAAAGAACAAATCGATGTTTGCTATCTTGCTGGTTGTTTTGGCAATCATTGTCTTTATTGCATATACCTTTGCTGGAGTTTCAAAGCCAGTGTCATCATTTAAGTATGGTCTTGTCGCAATCGTTGCTCTTGTCCATGACATATTAGTTCCAACAGCAGTGTTTGCTGCACTGGGATCAATTTTTGTTGATTATCAAATTGACGTTCTATTTGTCACCGCACTGTTAGCTATTCTTGGATTCTCGGTAAACGACACTATCGTGGTATTTGACAGAATAAGGGAAAATCTTAAAAATGCATTAGATAAGAAAAAGCCCGTACAAGGTGAAGCGTTCCGTCAGATTGTAGGCTTGTCTCTTTCACAAACATTTCGAAGGTCTCTTAATACTTCAATCACAACCCTTATTCCACTAGCGTTCTTGTTCTTTATTGGTACCGATGTTATGAAGCCGTTTGCGTTAGTGCTCGCTATTGGGGTTATCGCAGGAACATTCTCTTCACTCTTTATTGCTTCACCACTACTAACAGTAATTGAGCAGTACCAAAAACCACCAAAACCAAAGAAAGAAAAAGTAGCACCAAAAGAATTTGTGCCACGCGTTTAAATGTAAAACATGGTCTACATAATATCGTTCACACTTTTACTTTTATCTGCCTTATTTTCAGGTCTAACGCTCGGACTTCTAAGTCTTGATAAGTCAGAACTAGAAAGAAAGATCAAGCTTGGTGATAAGAATGCTGAGAAAATTTACGAAGTTCGTAAAAATGGAAGTATGCTTTTGGTTACCTTACTCGTAGGCAACGTACTTGTTAACGCAGTGCTCTCTGTTTTTTTGGGTTCTCTCATGTCAGGATTTTGGGCTGTTGCACTATCAACGCTCCTTATTGTTTTATTTGGTGAAATCCTGCCTCAGGCATTTTTTGCAAAACACACGCTCAAACATGCTCCAAAGTTTGTTCCCATTGTACGAGTAGTCATGCTAATCACCTGGCCAATCTCATATCCAATTTCCTGGGTTTTGGAAAAAACAATTGGTGCTGAAGAAGAAACAATCTGGAGCAGAGATGAATTGGAGGAGATTATTAAAGATCATGAAGATTCGGATGGTTCTGATCTAGATAGTGATGAGCAAAAAATTATTTTAGGTGCACTAGAATATTCAGACAAAAAGGCAGGGGAGGTTATGACATATCGAGATGACTGCTTCTTGATTTCAAGCGATACGGTTCTGACAGAATCAATACTTAAACACATTAAAGATGCAGGCTACTCGCGCATCCCCGTTTTTAAAATTCGTAAGAGAAATATAATTGGTATTTTGTATACAAAAGACCTCATAACCTTAAGAGAAACCGTACCGGTCTCGGCAGTCTATAGACCAAAAACTATAGTTCAGACAACTACGGATGAAACATTGGATGATCTTTTGAATATCTTTATACAAGAAAAAATTCATATGGCTCACGTCCGCAATAGCCAAAACGATTTTGTAGGACTTATTACTTTAGAGGATATTCTCGAGGAAATTATTAAGACTGAAATTAGTGATGAAACAGACAATGACTAGCGACTCACAAAGACCAAAGGTACCAAAGCGTGTACGTAATCATGTTAATCCACTCGGTGATCTGCAAGAACACTCTTTTGAAGGATTTACAAATAGTAACCCAATAATTGTAGATATTGGGTCATATAGGGGTGAATTCATTGAAGCTCTTGTGGCTCACTTTGGTATAGATAAAAATTTTATTGCATGTGAAATACGCAAGCCATATGCAAAGTATTTAGATGAGCTCTTTTTAAAAGACGAGAACGTAGTTGTCTTTGATGGCGACACCGGGCGCAACTTTGAGGCAATCATTAAACCTTCGCAGGACAAGGGTGTCCTAATTCAATATGTCTTTATTAACTTCCCAGATCCATGGTTTAAAGATAGACATAAAAAGAGAAGAGTAATTAATCCTAAGTTCTTGCAGGCAACAGCACAATGGATTGACTCTGAAACAACGTTTGTGTTTCAAACGGATCAAGAACAGCTTTTCAGAGACACCCAAGAACTGCTTGATCAAGAGAATATAAAATATAAAGAGTTTGACAAGCCTTTGTGGGGAGCACAAACATATTGGGAGATAATGAAGATTGAAGAAGGAGATTCTATTTATAGAATGTCGTTTACATTTTAATACACCTTCTGTATAATTGACGAGTTACCAAGGGGTGTGAGCCAGACCACATATAATCATTTAGCCTGATTGTGGTCCGTATATTCCGAACCTCCTTGGTAACATCCTGCACTCGTGCACACAAAAAAACCGAAAGGGTTTTTATTTTTTATACAAAACTTGTCCTTTTGCCTCATCTTTTACTTCATAGCCAAGAGCATCAATTTTGTCTCTTAATGCATCAGATAACTCCCAGTCTTTTTCTTTACGTGCCTGTGCGCGCTGGAGTAATAGCTGAGATGTTTCCTCTGGGACTTCAAATTCATCATTCTCTATAGTTTCATCCAATCTAAGGCCAAGCACAGAATCAAAGTCCAGAATCGTTGACTTTTTGTCTGCCTCTAGCATATCAGAACTGAGTACTGCATACACAACGGACAAGGCTTCAGGGAGGGCAAAATCAGCTTCTAAAGCATCTGTAAACTGTTTCTTAAACAATGTATTGATAGACCCGCCATCACTATAGGATGCAATTCTAGAAGCAAGTTTAATACGTGCATTTTTAGCAGCATCTAGCCCATCCCATGTAAAGTTTTGTTTCGACCTGTAGTGAGCCTGCAGAAAAAAGTAGCGGAGATCAAGAGGAGAGTATCCCTTCGCCTCAATATCAGAAACTAGAAAGCTGGTGCCTTCAGATTTCGACATCTTTTTACCATCTACGAGTAGGTGCTCATTATGTACCCAGTAGTTCACAAACGGTTTACCATTTGCTGACTCTGATTGTGCAATCTCATTTGTATGATGAATAGGGATATGTTCAATCCCACCCATATGAATATCAAAGTGTTCAGTGAGATATTTTTTAGACATCGCTGAACATTCA
>CALGNJ010000019.1 GCA_937958705.1 Minisyncoccota bacterium
AAACGTAACTGCTGGGAGCAAAAACGCTGCTGCTAAAATAATTGATTTTTTCATAAAAAATATTAAATAATAATCTTGTAATTATGTCAATATTATATAGTAAATATTCTGTATTTGCAAGAAAAACAGTGTATAAGAAGACCATTAGTCTTTAATAGTTAGTTTATTTAAATGTAGCAACTCCTATACTGAGAATTCCAAATATAGATACCGATACGAGTAATCCAATGATTCCCCACACCATAATCTGTTTTGCTTCTTTTTGTTTTTCTGAACTACCAATCTGAATTAGTCTAATTGCCAGTCCCCACAAGAATACAAAAAATGATACTCCAATAATAATCATAAACAGGGTGTTAAACGCTCCTTCTAGCCCGTATACAAATGACGAGAATGTCTTCCCTCCTGTTACATCATTGTCTCTAAACCCTTGAGCAAAAATGCTTGTTGGGTATGTTAGTGCTGTAAGGGTAATTGCTTTGTAATATACCTGTTTCATATTTTATGGATTAACAGCTGCTACCTCAGTTAATGTATTTAGTAGTAAGTCTAGAATTATTTCTGAAGAAATAATGATTCCCACACCAATAAGAACGTACATTAACCGCTTCTTTGCTTCTTGAACCTTCTCTGGCTTCCCTTGTGCGGTTACAAACTTGAATCCTGCAAAAATTATAAACACAACGCCAATGAGTGCTGTCACGGGGATAATTACATTACTTAAAATGTCACTGAACAGCCCCTCGAAACTTTTGGCATTAAGTGGATTCTTAAGAGTGGTAGCAGAGTCCGGACTCGCTGGTGCTTGTTGCGCCAGTGCAGCAACAGGCAATAAGTATGAGAGAAAGATGTATAGTGTTTTTTTCATAGTAAGTATTATTACGTTTGTTCACCCATTAGTCAATTAGTTATTGTTGCTCAAGAAACTCTTGTGTATCAATCTCAGAATCATCAGTTAAGATGCCTAGGATTGTATTAACTCCAAGCCAGGCAAAGGCAATGATGGCCATCCCGACCAAACCATTAAGCATCATCTTTTTTGCATTTTTTGTTGCGTCCATACTTCCTCCTGCGGTCATATATTTAAATCCAGCCCATGTCATAAGACCCACAAAAATAAGAATAGAAAAATAAAGCAAGAAAGAAATAATTTCTTGGATGGTTGCAATCACGTCATAAAAGTCACATTCCTTAGTCTCATCAACCTTTGTTTGAGGGTTGTCTACTTTTCTACCACACGCAACGATTCCCTCTGATTTCGTATCATTTAATTGAACATCTTGCCTTCCTGTTGCTGTAGTACTCTCCCCGGTTGTTATAAGTGAGCCTATCCCGCCTCTCTCGACACCAGCACCAGTGTCTGTTCCAATCCCTACATCTGTTCCAGATTCTTCGCTATCTTCCGTATCTTCATCTGTGGGACATCTATATCCTGTAACCGGTCCGCTTGTACCCTCTCTCACCTCTATTGTGTCGACGCCAAGACAGCTCGCTCCTGACTCATCAGTAATAGTATCGCCATCAGCAGGCCTAACAGGTCCGGTTGTACTGTTAGTATTATCACTGACAGTATCGTTCGTTCCTGTCTCACCGGTAGCGGGAGGAGGTGTATCTACTATACGTTGTGTAATAAACGTTTTATCTTCTCCATATATCAATGTATTGTCGGCTGAGACAAGCACAGCTCTAAAGTGATACCCAGTGTCTTCATTTAACCCAGTAATCTTCTCTGTAAATTCACCAGCTGCGGTGATACTCCGCTGTGGTGTTGTCCGTCCATATAACTCGTTGCGACCATACTCAAAGAAGGCTTGTCCAAAAGGTACTGCACCACCAAATGAGACCTCTCCAACCAGTCGTGCCTCTGTTGCATCTCTGTTTGTAGCATCTTTAGTAGATACCTGTGCTTGCTGTGCCAAAACAACAACCGCAGAAGCAGCAAGTGTGACAACAATGAGTAGTTTAAATAATTTCATATATGTAGTGATTAGTTCTCAAATAATACCTGAATCTCTTGGTCTGACAAAATAATTGCATCTTCAATAGACCGACGTCCACTAGTAATAGTCTCAATCATGCTCCCAATAATCGTATTTGTCGCTACTGGATCAGGATCAATGAATGTTTGTGCGTAGATTGCTTCCCTCCTAAATATCTCAGTAAATAAGTCATCTGAAGCGGTTTGTCCAGCAAGATCACGCCTGACCACAGAGAGCTTGATTATATTCTGTAGGTCCTCAAGAGCAACCTGACTTGTCAGTGCGTACATGGCTTTGTATGAATCTGAAACATTTGGAGATTGAGTTGGTATAAATAAACCATGTAATCGAGCATACACTGACTTTGATGGAGTGTTTCCTGATTGGGGAATTTCCGCAACGTCAAAATTTAGGTTTGGATTTTTAAGCTGTAATGGCCGTATCTCCGAAGCAAACCCTACATATGTCGCAGACTTACCAGCCAAGAAATAATCTTGTGCTTTTGGTAGTGCCCTATTCCAAGAATAGGTATCACTTGTTGGATTTGAGAACGAAGTAAAAAACTCAAGCGGCTCAAATACAGAAGCAAATGACTGTGAACCTGCCATCACAGACCTATACCCAGTGGTGCTATTTTGTGTAAATGGGTTCCCTGCCTGTAAAGCAAGTGTCACCAGTATCTCCTTGAAATGATTCACATTAACCGCCTCTCCCAAAGGAATAGTTGTATTAGTGATTACTCTATTCTCTCCAACTTCAGTAAAGAGCGGTATGATTCTGAAAAAGTCTTGCCATGTTGTTGGAGGAGCGACCTGTCCTGCTGATTGGAACATTGTCCGGTTCCAGAACAGCACTAGCGGATCAGCAAAGAGTGGCATACCCATTACCCCTTCTTCTGTAATATATACTTCGGCCATCTCTAAAAACGTACTCCTAAACTGCTGTTTAGGCATAGCTTGAGAGTCTAATACAAAGATTCTGTTAACCTGCTCAAACAGCTCTGTATTATCTAAAAGTAGCAAGTGTGGTGCACGTTGTTCCGCTAGTGCTTCAAGAACCTCTGTGTCAAAATCCTGAGGAGAAAACTCTCGGTATGAGACACCAGCAAGAT
Organism: Minisyncoccota bacterium; assembly: GCA_937958705.1. Classification (GTDB taxonomy): domain Bacteria; phylum Patescibacteriota; class Minisyncoccia; order Phycocordibacterales; genus JAHDEI01. Next base: position 3,091 of record CALGNJ010000019.1, read on the forward strand.
TCTCATTTTTCTGAATTAGTCCCCCTAGCCACGTATTAATCACCCGAGCATCATACGTACCCCAAATATCAACCACCCCGATTCTTTCTTCTTCAGGTACTGGATCTACTTGAAATGTGGCAAGTGCGATGATTCCAAAGATTCCAGCAACTCCGAAGAATGCGAGAATAATAAGTCTAAATGGAGTTATGTCTTTCATGATATATGGCTTATGTGTTATTTCTAAATACTAATCCGTAATGATGATCACCCGCATCAAACTCTTTCTCGAGTGTACAGTTCTTTTCAAAGAGCGCGCGTGCTGTATCCACACCAACAATCATCTCCTCATCTGGTCCAAGTCCAAAATGAGAATCGGTCCAATCAATAACGCAGATTCGACCGTTTGGCTTTACAATACGTAATGCTTCTGTAACAAAATCTTCTTTATTAGTAATCTGAAACAAGATATTACAAACCAACACAACATCTGCCTTATCAGTACCAACTTTAGATCCTCCAATCTTCTCTACATCACCCCACAAAATATCTACATTAGATAAGTGCTCTGCATCAGCAGTTTGTTTTAACCTATCGAGAAGATTCTTCTGAATATCAACCGCGTATACACGGCCCTCAGGACCAACAGTTCTAGCCGCTTCAAGTGTATAAAACCCACTTCCTGAACCAAGGTCGACAACAACGGAACCCTCGCCAATAGTCATAGTTTTGATGTTTTGTGTAGGATGAGAAAAATTTCCAAAGTTCGGATTCATAGTATTCTAAGTATAGAGCAAAAAACCAAAAGGCGAAAGACTAACTGGTGAAAATTATTCTCGAGCCATTCCAAGAACCTGAGTGATCATCTCCTTTGCCTTCCCGATCGAATCTACCTGTCCCATAATGAATGCAGAACCATCTCTCTTAATATCTACCTTAGCCCCAGACTCTTTTGTGATTTTTTTAATAGTCACACCACCTGTTCCAATAACAAGCCCTATCTTAGAGGACGGAATCTTAATTGTTTCTATTCTTTCAACGGCTGGTGTTAACTCTCGAGGAGCAACAAGCTCTTTCTCCATAACCGATAAAATTTCAGTTCGTGCCTGTTTTGCTCTACTTAGAGTTTCAGTAATCATCTCGGGGGTTAGTCCATCAAATTTACAATCTAATTGAATGGCTGTAATTCCTGTATGTGTTCCAGCGACTTTAAAGTCCATGTCTCCAAAATGATCCTCTTTACCTAAAATATCTGTAAGAATTTGATATGACTCATCTGATTCATACACAAGACCAATCGCAATACCTGCTACGTGGGATTTCAATGGCACACCCGCATCATGAAGCGCAAGTGACGCTCCACACGTAGATGCCATAGAAGTTGAACCATTTGATGAAAGCACTTCAGAAACAACTCTCATCGTGTATGGAAACACTTCTGGTAAAGGAATCATTCTTCGCAGTCCCTTCCCAGCGAGCGCTCCGTGCCCAATTTCTCTCCTTCCAGGCGACCCCATTCTTCCAACCTCTCCTACAGAGTATGGAGGGAAATTATAATGATGAATGAAATTTTTTTCTGTGTTCACTTCCATCCCATTGATATGAAGCGCATCACTAAGTTGACCAAGCGTTATAACAGAAAGCACATGTGTCTCACCTCGGTAAAATAATCCTGATCCATGTACTATATCTGAAACACCTCCTGCTTGTGCAAAAATAGGTCGCAACTCGTCAATAGCTCTTCCATCTATCCTCCTGTGATCAGCAATAATTGATGACCGGATAACTGAGCGTACTCCTGACTCATACGCATTTTGTATCTCGGAATATGTTGCATCATCATATGTGGAGTGAACGTCATCTGTAAATCGGCTTTTCCAAGCACTCATAGCCCCTTTATCCTGGATGTCAGCAAGGTTGATTGAGATAAGATCTCGCACCCCTGTCTCAAATGTCTGCATCAGACGATTCTTTTTTTCTGAGACTATAAGTTGCTCCTTTTTGTGAGTCGTAACTATTTTAGATACAAACGATTCAAATTTTTCTATCTCTGTAATTGCGTCTTGGATACCCACCTCAACATCAGATTCAACCGTTTCACTCCCCTCAAGCTCAAGCATGACTAGCCTGCCTGCGCGCGCCGCAACTACTGCGTCATACACATTCGTATCTTCTTGCTCGGTATATGTTGGTGAAATTGTTCTTACTCCAGCTTCATTCTGGACAATACGAGCAGCACCAACAGTACCTCGCCATGGGATTGACGATATCTCAAGTGCAAGTGTAGTTCCGTTCATTGCCACAATATCTGGATCATACGACCCCAAAGACAACACAGTAACTACAACATTAATATCTCTATTAAAATCTTTTGGGAAGTAGGGTCGAATAGCTCTGTCTATTACTCGTGCTGTCAGTGTTGCCTCATCAGAAGGCTTTCCTTCTCGTTTGTTGTACTTGCTGCCCAATATCTCTCCTCTGGCATAAAATCGCTCTTGATACTCTACTTTCAGTGGCATGTAGTCCTTGTCCGTTGGACCACCCAGAGCAATAGCAATCATCACTTTGGTATCTCCCATTGATGCAATAACAGATGCATCGGCCTGAGCCATCCAGTCGTTTATCTCAAAGGTGATATCCGTATTACCTAATTTGTGTGTGTAGCTTTGTGTGTGCATATTATTTGTATTGTAACAAACATGCCACAAAGATGGACTAAATTATTAATATAGGAGATGCATCACAAGGATATTTCCATTTTTATGTTCACTACATTCATTAAATTAGGTCAGATTTAAGGAGGCAAGAGCAAATCCATCGAGGAGAAATGCTTTAGGTTCACAACATGGTAAAATCGAATTCTTTATATTTGAAATGAAATTCGAGGAGACAAGAGAAAAATCACCGAGTCGTACAAGTGTACGATGAGGTGATTTTTCTCACAGTCGACAAAGAAGTTCGTTCAAATATAAAGAATTATTTACGCCAGGCTAAGGTCCGGACTTGGTTAAGTAATTTCTCTCGCGCCTCATCATTTCTCTTTTTAAACATCCTGGTGAACGTAGTAATTGAAGAGATTTTCATTCCACTGTATGAATGCAAGAATCCTCCCAATGTTAAATACTTAAGAATTGGAGAATATATCCAATACAACCACGCAGGACCGTCTGCAGTGAGGAAGAACCGCACGCGCTTCCCCTCAAGCATTCTTACCAGTCCGTCTTGTGTGTATTTAAAAGCGAAACCAGAGGTAAAGTTAACATCAAAGAAATTTTTCATAATTGCTGGAACTCCCATCTGCCATACAGGTGCGACAAAAACTAATTCATCAGCCCACGTAATTTCACCTTGAAGTCTATCTTTTGTCTCTGTAGAACCACAGTCTGTCTTGATGTTCTCAAAACAAAGAAACGGCTGGTGATTCTCTTTTTCAAATAAGTTAATAATACGAGCTTCCCCACCACGTTTTTGTCGAGTCTCTTTATATGTTTCTGCTATCTTGTGCGTGAATCCATATGATGCTGGATGTGCTGTGACTATCAATGTTTTCATGTGCTTAAAAGTTAAAAAGTTCTTTAAAGTTTTCTCTAATATTTGTTCGCATGGTCACAAGTTCAGGATACTCATAAAAGAATAATAACTTCTCATCAACTTCTCTGTTGTTATTAGTTGGCTCATCTTGAAGCACAAAGTACGCAAATGACTCTGCTATATCTTCGTCTGGGTGCCAGGTAGCATATGGTGTCACATAATCCCCAGTTTCTTCAAAGTAGTCGTCAGCAATTTCTTCTTTTTCATCCTCATCATTTTCATCTTGAATATCTTCAGAAGTATCAAAATCATCTTCATCCCAGAACATATCTACATACGCGTGTATGTATGAGTTTGCATAGGCACACCCATTTGAATAATATGTGGCACATCGACTCTCTCTCACACGGCCATCCACCTGATTTACGTTAAGAGTTAACACATGGGCGTACTCATGAACTAATGTTTCCACCACGTTCCTGTATTGTTCAGGAGATGAAGTGTTTAGGTCTGACAGATTAATACCTAACCCCCATTTTTCACTATCATTGTCATCGGTTTCTACATATGCAGCTGCAAAATCATCATCATCAAAGTACACGCGCATATATGAGAAATAATCTTTAATATCTTGCTCTGGCACAACTTTTTTAAAATCGTTCCACAGTCTTGTACTGATATCAGGTACAGCACCTATACTCTCTCCTGCAAGTTTACCGCTCGAGAGTACTTGGTATGTAGCATCTTGAAAATTAGAATAGTCTGCCGAATCAAATGTATTATCTTGCGCTTCTGCAATTTTTTCAGCTAATAACTGCTTGAGAAGCTCAGTCAAAGCCTCTACTAATGCATCCCTAAACCCAGGGCATGCATCAAAAGACGCACAATTCTGATATCGAGATAAGTCAGGACCTATTGATACTGTAATGGTATTTTGCTGTGCGTGAGCAAACAGAGGGGTCATAAATAACACAGCTATGATCGTCGAGATTATTTTTTTCATAGAGTAATTATATCAGAACCTTCCGCAACAGAACGGCTGTTCCCTTTTCTTGAACCCCAAAATCTTCTTTGGATATCTTTGCTTCACCAATAGCAACGAGTACACCTTCATGTGAGAAAACACATGTTTCTTCACTGACAAAAAAATCATCAGACAAGGATGCAACACCCGGTAAAAAAACAGGAGCCCCAGAAGATATATATGAATCGACACCAGGATGCAGAACTACGTACTGCAAATCCTTCACAGCATCTCGTACCGGCATAAGATGCCGTGATACTGTGCGGTGTCCCAAAAACCTCATTATTGGATTCCAGGAATTACTTGTTATGATTGCCCTCTTAAAATCCTCTGCAGTTACAACGCCATCTGATTCTGAAAATGGACCCACATGCGTTCTGTGCAGATCACCCATATGTGCGCTGATACCAAGAACTTCTCCCATGTCATGAAATAATTTTCTTATGTATGTACCTCTCTCTACAGCACACTCCATAATGGCCACTCTCTTCTTCTCGTCAAAAGACACCACGTTCATTCCATACACTTCTCTGGTCCGCACTTCACGCTTCACTGCTGACTTGATTGGAGGTAGCTGCTCGATTTTACCTGTGAACTGTTCTACCGCAGCATCTAACTGGCCCCTGGTAACAGGTGCATGAAATATGATCTGTCCGACGTATCGCTTCTCTGAGTGCAACATATACTCAAGCACGCGCGTCCCAGCGCCAATACCAACAACTAGCAGTCCTGTTACTTTTGGGTCTAATGTTCCTGAATGTCCCACCTTCGCCTTGATACCCAGCTTTCTCAAAGCTGACTTAATAATCGCCACCTCATCGTGTGAAGTCCTTCCTGCTTGTTTATGTATTAAAACTATACTTCTGCTCAGCAAATCTTTGTGTTTCATCTTATTTCATCATTATCACACCCATATTATTTGTTCTGTCTCCATTCTGATATGAGTAAAATCTATCATCGTGCTTTGTATCTACATCAGACACCTCAATATTTTTTTCGAGTACCCCTGCTTTGATAAGTTGTGTGCGTACAATGTGCGCAAGGTCAACACAGAACAAACCATCTTTATGATCCACTCCACCCAAAGATTCGAAGTATTCGTTTGCAGGTGAGTCATTGAAATGACTTTCACCAAAACAATATGAGTCCTTTGCTATGTGAGGACCTATCCAAACTAACACACCTGCCGGATTAGACCCATACTCTGAGTGCATACGAGTGAGTGTTTTGGGAACAATTTGAGCATATACACCTCGCCATCCTGCATGTGCAACAGCAAGTACGTCTAAAACAGGATCATGAAAAAATACCGGTAAACAATCGGATGTAACAATAGACAGCGCAACCCCTTTTTGACCCGTAATCATAGCGTCCGCCACAGCAATATACCCGACACCACAGTCTCTGTTTTGTACTAAAACCACTTTGTCGGTATGGAACTGTTTCAGCTCAACCAACTGTTCCCTTGTAATCTGAATCTCAGAAAGGAACGTATCTCGATTAGACAAGATTGTATCACTCAGGTGATCAACCAATCCGTCCCCTTTCTCTCTGAATGGAGCTATGTCCCCGTATCCAACAGTTGAGTACGCACAGGTAATATTTTCAGAAAAAATAGATGGAGTTAGAAATTTCATACAGGTATTATATAACAATTTCTTGCTCTCAAAACACGAGATATTATATGCCTCACATACACGCAAGAATACAAAATACAAAACAAACCATCTATCCGCGGCCGCGGATAGATGGTTTGTTCGTAACACAGGGGTCTTACCTTATTACTTTATTCAGGAAGACATACTTCAGCAATATCATCTTCCAAGTTGGAATCATCACCTGACATGTCTTTAAAATATTGAATAATATCTCCAGATTCATACATCATCACGTCTTTATCTGTGTCATGTAAAAATGGAATCTGTCTTTTCCCTCCTTTTTCCATTAGTTCTTTCATTGCCACCTCTGATTCATACACATTTCGCTCGTCGATGGTGATGTTGTTCTCTTCAACATACCCTAAAACTCGATTGCAAAATGGACATCCTGATTTTGTGTATACTACTAACATAGTTATTTGCTTATTTTTTAATTCGTACAGTATACCATAGATGTTAAGTTAACTTAACATTATATTAAAAAATATATATCCACAATTGACCAGGTGTCACTGCCCCTGTATATTACATAGAGCCTTCACATGAGTGAAGAAAATCACCAAATTCCAAGGGGGAAAAATGTTCATTATCATTTCAAAAAATAAAACACCACATATCAGAGCAGCGGCCGCTGGATTAAATATGCATGGTAAATTTGAAAAAATTCCATCTATTAATTTATTTTACCTCGCAAGATTTAATCTCAAAAAAATCTCTGGGGTTCTCTATGACGATGAGCTGAAAGGTGATGCAAGCCTATCAGAGATTCAGAGACGCATTAAAAATGCACGAAAGAGAAATAATCTACCAGCACCTATCTTTGAAAAAACCTCAGCTGTTACCGAAGAGACGTTTCTTCCTGTTCTACAAGACGCGGCTTGATACGCTTGGTCAAGCTTAAACACAAGGGCACCCAAATTCGATGGGTGCCTTTTTAAGTACAAATTTTCTAAGTATAGAAAAGCGGCCGCACGGCCGCTTTCATATTATTGAATATCAGACTCAGCAACAACTGTCGCGATTGCATATACGTCATCAGGATCACTCTCATCAACATCTATTTCAAGGATGCGATATTTTTCTTCAACTAGTGGTGCGTGAATATAATCATCAACAGGCCAAGAGATCGTTATGCGTCTTCCACATAATTTCTTAAAAGGAACGGTGGTAGACATTGCCATATTCATTTCATGCTCTGACAAGTGTCGTTTTTTATCGAAAACAACCATGTCTACTTGTCCAAAAAATTTTATCATATAGTATCCTCCCATGTAGGATTTAAACACATAAAACAAAAACCACAAAGTGTGGTTTTTGTTTGCAATAAATAAAGATTATTTATTATTTGCAGTTGATTTAACTTTTCGTCTCTTAACGATAAGTTTATTTGAGTACTTGTTAGGATTTCGAGTCTTTTGACCTTTACCAGATGGTTTACCCCATTTAGTAACAGCTCGTCTTCGACCTCGTCCTGCCTTACCTTCTCCACCTCCGTGAGGGTGGTCCACAGGGTTCATCGCAGAACCTCTTACTCGTGGTCGTCGTCCCATCTTTCGGGCTCGTCCCGCTTTACCAATAGTTACCAATTTGTGGTGTTCATTTGATGCTTGACCAATAGTTGCAAAACATTCATCTGAAACCTTTCGGATTTCTGACGATGGCATCTTCAAGTTAACCATCCCGTCCGCGTGGGCTACAACCTCAATTGCATTACCAGCTGAACGCGCAAACCTGGCACCCACACCTAGCTTGGTTTCTACGGCAAATACCATAGTACCTACAGGAACGTTCTTAAGAGCAACTCTGTTTCCCGCTTTGATTTCAGCTTTTTCAGAAACAATCATCTTGTCTCCTACTTCAATTCCTTTTGGAGTCAAAACGTATCGCCGCTCTCCATCCGCGTAACACACAAGAGAGATGAATGATGATCTATATGGATCATATTCAATAGTCTCAAATTTTGCTGGAATATCTTTCTTATCAAACACAAAGTCGATAGTACGATATTTTCGCTTAACTCCTCCACCTCGGAACCGAGATGTAAGTCGTCCGTGTGCGTTTCGTCCTGAATTATTTTTCTTACCTTTTGTAAGAGATTTTTTAGGATTATTTCCAGTAGACAAAAGTTCTTTGTACGGCACAACCGTCATTCCTCTTTGACCTGGTGATGTTCCTTTGTATCTTTTTAGTGCAGCCATAGTACTAGATTACGTTAATTTTATCTCCATCTTTTAGATAAACATATGCTTTTCGCGTATCTTTCTTAGAACCGTGCTTCCCTCGGATAAAAGTCTTTTTACCTTTAGTATTCACTGTGTTTACCTTAACTGGATCTACCTTATAAATTCTTTTGATTTCTTTCTTTATCTCATTTTTAGTAGCGTCAATTGCTACATTGAACACATACGCTCCACCTTCAGAAGCAATTGCTGCTTTCTCTGTGATTCGTGGTCCAATTAATACTGATTTTATTGTTGTCATAAGCCTATATGAAATTATGCTTTAGCTGAAAGCATTTTCACACTTTCTTCTGGGCTAGTAATGACTACATATTTGTAGGTAAGAAGATCAACGATGTTTAACTTCCTAAACTCATCAACGTGTACGTTTGAGAAGTTTCCAAATGACTTACGTGCATTTGTATCCTCTGCTGTAGTTGCTATGTATGCTCGGTTGTTTGTTTTATTAGCTAGGCCTTCAAACCCTTGTACTTTTGATAGGTTTGCTAATACTGCCGCTGCATCTTTTGTTTTCGGTGCATCAAACGATAGTGAATCTACAAACATCACTTCTCCATCTCTCATTTTTTGTGAGAGAACAGTGAATAATGCCTTTGATTTCATCTTTTTATTAATCTTCTTTTTGAAGTTCTTCTCATTTCTTGGTCCAAATGTAATACCTCCGCCAATCCAAATTGGTGACCGGTTTGATCCTACTCGAGCTCGTCCTGTACCCTTTTGTTTCCAAGGTTTTTTACCACCTCCTCGTACTTCTGAACGATCTTTTGTGTGAGCAATGTTTACTCGCTTGTTTGACATCATTGAAACATATACTTGGTGTACAAGTGATTCGTTCATCTCTAGTCCAAACAGTTCTTCTGGAAGGTCAATCTCTCCTACCTTAGTACCTTTTGTGTTATATATTGTTGTTTTCATATGCTAAATATTAGTTAGTTACGATTTCAACAACATCACCTCGTTTTCCAGCAAGTGCTCCTTGCACAAAGATTCGATTGTTTTCGCTATCAATTTTTACAAGAGTTAGATTCTTGATTGTGATTCGGTCAGACCCCATTCTTCCTGGCATCTTTACCCCTTTGAATACACGTTGTGGTCCACCAGCACCAATAGAACCTCCTTCTCGTTCTGAATGCTTGTTACCGTGTGAACGCCGACCTCCTGAGAAGTTGTGTCGTTTTACACCTCCTTGAAACCCTTTACCTTTCGATACAGATGATACTGTAATCTTTTGTCCCTCCTCTAGAGCAGAAACATCGATAGTGTCTCCTACTGAAAATTCAGTTGGGTTTTCAACTCGGAACTCTTTTACAAATTTAAAGTCTGACCGTCCAGCTGCTTTAAAGTGTCCAACTTGTGGTTTTTTAATTTGTTTTTGGTTTCGTGTACCTTGTGCAAGTTGGATTGCATTGTACCCGTCAGTCTCTACAGTTTTAACCTGTGTAACCGTATTTGGCTCAACAGAGATAGCTGTGACTGGGATTGCCATTCCCTCTTCGTTGAAGAGTTGTGTCATTCCGTCTTTAACTCCTAGTATAGATGTCATGTTTGGTTTAATTGATGTGCGTGACCGTTATCAGGTCCGCAATTTCTCATAAATCTTATAATTTTGATAGTATCGCGCCTTTCTCAGACCACCCTGTGTCTAAACTCTCAATTCAATTATTGAGTGTACAGACAGAGAGCGGTCTGCTCTTCTGCTATTGCTCTTATGTAGTTTCCTACGCCATCTTTACGTCAATGTTGACTCCAGATGGAAGCGATAGATTAGTTAAGGCTTCAATTACTTTTGCTTGTGGATTTAAGATGTCGATTAGACGAGTATGAATTCGCATCTCAAATTGTTCTCGAGAAGTGTTGTAAACGAATGTTGACCGGTTTACAGTGTACTTCTTCATTTTTGTAGGTAATGGGATTGGTCCCCGCACCTCTGCGTCAAATCGGGCTGCTGCTTCAATGATCTTTGCTACTGACTCATCAAGTAGTTTGTGCTCATATGCAGAAACTTTGATTCGCAACCTTGCTTGAGCATCTGTTGCTTTTGCCTTTTTTGTTGTTTTTTTTGCTTTTTCTTCAGCCATAACTAATATTTTGTTTTAGATAGATAATCCAAATGATTCTATGAATCTTTTAGAACATTGCTATTTGTTTTTAATTTGTGACTAAAGACTACGCTACAATTTTTGTAACAACTCCAGCTCCAACAGTTCTTCCTCCTTCTCGTACAGCAAATCGTGTTTGGTCTTCTAGGGCAACTGGTGCAACTAGTTTCACTTTGAATGTAACTGTATCTCCTGGCATAACCATTTCTGTTCCTTCAGCTAGCGATACTTCTCC
>CALGNJ010000020.1 GCA_937958705.1 Minisyncoccota bacterium
GAGTACGACTCAAGATTTCGCATTTGCTTTCCTCGACACATCACAATCTAGAAATCCTTAGCTCCACTGACTTATTGTCAGGGAAGGTGCTTTATTTAATAAATAAAAACTTCTAAATTAATAGAAGCTCGGGTTGGTGCGTATCAGATGACGGGAGACTCCAGCAATCCTGGCTCCCTTTAGTGAAATATATTCACAATCTCGTCATCTGTTACTCGGACGTCGCACTACCCAAGAGGGCGGCACGGAAACCAGAGCAACTAATGCGAAGTATTTTAGCATAAAGAAAAACCTGTGCACCGCACAGGGTTTTGATTTCATTCGAATTATGTTGAGTGAGGGATTTCTTGTTGGATAGTCTTTGCAGATAGTTTGATATCTCCCATTTTTTTCTTTGCCATTTTTGCAGAGTTATTTTCTCGTGCATTGTAGTGACAATGTCCCTTTGCTCGAACTTTAAGCTTACCGTTCTTGGTAATCTTAATTCGTTTTGTTAGTGATTTGTTTGTTTTTGATGACATGTTGATTTTGTTATGTATTCTGAGTAGTTTCTGGTTTATTGAGGAGCCTTTTTCTCTCCAGCTTCTTCCAATTCCTGCATCTTTTGAATTTGCTTTTTAGTTGCTTTCTCCAGTATTGCAGTTAGTCCTTTAGGACTCTTCTTTGGTCCGTCCGCTATTGTATACGGCTCTGAGACAAAGTGCAAGACCCGCTCCATTCTTTCTTGTAAAAAGTCTTTCTCAGCATACTTGATACGTCCTCGCAGGAATAATTCAAGCTTAATTCGGTGTCCTTCTTTAAGCCATTTAGAAATGTTCTTAGCTTTAACCATAAGATCACCTTCGCCAGTACCAACTTTTACTTGAACAGTTTTCGTCTCGACTGTTTTTTGTTTTTGTTTCGCTTCTCTGGTTTTTCTCTTAAGCTCGTACTTGTGTTTACCGTAATCAGTAATTTTTGCGATAGCTGGTCGTGATTTTCCAGATACTTCTACTAAATCAAGTCCAAACGACTGTGCTTTCTTCAGCGCTTCTGTTGTAGACATAACTCCCAGGTTCTCACCATCGTCAGTTAAAACACGGACTTCGTCAGCGTAAATTTGATTATTGATGCGAATTCCAAGGTCTTCTGCGTATTTTTTTCTACTTTTTCTCATTTGTGGCGTCAGTTATACCATATATAAATAGATATTGCGATATCTGACATATGCATGTAAAAGATGTTTAGGTTTAATACCATGTAGGGAATGAATAGAAAAACTCTGATCTATGGAACTATCACGAGCCTAATTATTTGTCTGTACACAGGCATTGATGTTCGGGGCAACCAAGTCACCATCTTGGATGTGGGACAGGGAAGTGGCGCATACATACATGCCCAAGGTGGATTTGAGATTGTAATTGATACAGGAGAAACAAATAAGACTCTAAGAAACCTAGGAAAAGTTCGTCCATGGTGGGACCGAACCATTGATCTTGTAATTGTGTCACATTCAGATAAAGACCATGCAGGCATGGTTCCACAATTACTGAGACGTTTTAGTGTTGAGACATACGTATCAAATGGGAAAAAGAGTCAGGATGCGCTATCTGAGACTATACAGAAAGACATACACAAAACACATGTTCTGCACGAACACGTTTCTCCAGGAGAACACATTAAAATTTCAGACGATTCATACATAGTATTTTTGCATCCCGTGCAGACAGAGGCACAAGAGTTAGATGACAACGACGCATCCGTCGTGTGCCTTGTAGTGATTCAAAATAAGAAGTTTTTGTTTATGGGTGATGCAGGGATCAAAATAGAACAAGAGCTCATACGTAGGTACGGGAATCTACTTGATGTTGATGTGTTGATTGTGGGGCACCATGGCTCTAAGAGTTCTACAAGTCAAGAACTTCTAGATGCAGCTCGACCCACGTATGCGGTGATCTCATCAGGGGCGGACAACAGATACGGTCACCCACATAAATTAGTACTGGAAAGATTAGAAGAGCAGGGGGTGATGACATTAAGGACAGACAAGCTAGGTAACGTGCAGTTTCGGATTACATCGAGCGGTGATTTTGATATAGTAGTGAGATGAAACAAGGAAGAGATATAACAAGAACAAGAGAAATGGAAAAGAAATACAAAGAATTTAAGTTGCAATCAGCATCTTATAATAGGGAAAAGTTTATTTTTGATCTAAAAAATGAGGAGGTACTTGTTAAATATAAGTATTGGGTAATAATTCCAAATAGTTTTCCTTATGACGGGGTGCTTCAGGTGCACCACATGCTTGTTCCAAAAAGATTTTTTTCCACGTCTCGAGAGATGAATGAAGAAGAACGAAATGAGTTAGAGCAAATAAAAGAGGGTATGGATGAGAGGTATGATGGAATATTTGAGAATTTTACACATACAAGGTCTGTCCTTGCTCATTATCATCTACATCTCATGCTTTTGAGGCATTACGAGAATTAATTATTCCAAAGAAAAAACTGCCGTTGGCAGTTTTTTCTTTGGAATAATTTTATTTTAATACTCCTGCTTTCTTTAAAACTTTGTAAGCCCCAAACTTGTTAATAGTTTTGATAGCTCGTGTAGAGAGAGTAAGGGTTAGTGTCTTTCCAATCTCAGGTACAAAGATTTTCTTTTTTTGTAAGTTTGCGTATTGTCGTTTCTTTCCACAAGGGTTGAATTGGGTAGCACGAACACGGTTCGAGTAAGAACCTGCTGTTTGTGATGATTTACCGTTTACTGCACATTGCTTTGCCATAATGCGAAGTATCATACTAAATAGAAAATAAAATGCAAGACACGAACTTTGCTATAATTCAAGCATGAATACTCCTGAAACAGAATACCTCCTAGCGCTTTCAAAAGAAGCTGCGGAGATGATGAAAAAGGCTTATAGTCCAACAGGAACGAATGTGGTGATAAAAGAAGACCATACTCCAGTAACAGAAACAGACATCGCAATTAATCAGATGATTATTGACAGGGTAAAGAATGACTTTCCAGAATGGGGAGTGATGGGTGAAGAGATTGAATACAACGTTAGCGCAACACGACTAATCGTAGTTGACCCGATTGACGGGACACGGCCATTTTCATTTGGGGTTCCTGTATTTGGATTTATGGCTGCGGTGGTAGACGACGGTGTTCCTGTTGCTTCTGTTATTACTAATCCTATTGCTGGAAGGACGCTCTATGCACATAAAGACAAAGGAGCATGGCACCTGGAGAGTGGTATGAGACTTGCTGTTTCAAACAACAAGAGTCTGGAACGGTCAGTATGTGACATTAGTAGTAGCAGTGTTTGGTTTTCTCATATCAGAAGAAGGTTGAGAGGAGATTATAAGGCAAATATACCAAGCTTCTCTGCTGTTGCGGAGGTAGCGTCTATGATTGCATTGGGACATTTAACTGCAAGTATTGGTTTATGGAAAAGCCCACACGACATGGCGGCCGCAAAGGTTCTAATTGAAGAAGCAGGGGGGAAAGTGACGGACTTAGATGGAAATGAACAAAAATATAATGCACCTACAAATGGAGGGATACTCTCTAATGGTCACACTCATCAAACTCTACAAGACTTGTATGAACATGCCTGCAAAGATTATAATAACGACCACTTAAACGATTAACTATGGACCCACAACTTGTACTTTTAGTAATTCCTGTATTACTTATTTCAATCATTGTTCACGAAGTTTCACATGGATGGGCTGCCTTTTTTCTTGGTGACAGAACTGCTCTTGATGCGGGTAGATTAACTATTAACCCAATCGCACATATAGACCCAGTTGGATCTATTGTTCTGCCGTTACTGACAGCGTGGAGCGGATTCTTCTTTGGATATGCAAAACCTGTTCCATACAATCCAGCGAATCTTTCGAACAAGAAATGGGGGGAGGCACTTGTAGCAGCTGCAGGTCCTGCATCAAACTTTATTATTGCAATACTATTTGCGGTGGTTATTCGAGTATTTGGTGCTCAGGGGATGCCTGTAGATAGTTTAGCTATCCAAGCTTGTGCATCCATTGTTTTGGCGAATCTTTTTTTGGGACTATTAAATCTTATCCCGGTTGCTCCGCTCGATGGTTCAAAAATTTTATTTTCAGTCTTGCCGTACAAATCGATCGGGGTCAGAAGGTGGATGGAGAAGAATCAATTAATCCTTGTAGGTCTTGTGTTGGCTCTAATAATTCTGACACCAATTTTAGAAACTACCACATACTTCTTTGCAGAAATGCTAATTGGATAATGTATGAAATTAGAAATCCCCGCTAGTATTGCGGGGATTTTTATTAGAACTACATATTACATGATTCGTTCCAGGGCTTGTTCATAGTGATAAGGCATCCCATTTTTTACAGATGCTATCTCTGCAAGATACGGAGGGCTTAATGTTGCTCCTGATGCAGTTTCGATAAAGCGTTTGCGAAGGGATAAGAAACAAGGAGCATCTTTAAGTGAAAGATGAAAAAATGTTTTTCTAAAACCCCTAAGAGCATTCTGTACAGCATATACTTTTTGGGGAATCGTGACTTGCTTTGTACAAAGTCCGGTTTCCTCAAGAAGCTTTCTGTAGAGTGCCTCGTGAAGGTCTTCCTGGGTAAGTACTGAGCCCCCAGGTAGACGCGTATCCCGATCGTTATATTTTTTGTTTACGTAATCAATTACGAGTACTTGTGAGCTTGTGGTGATTATTGCACCAACGAAACTTGTAAGGGACATATCCTTCTCCATTTGTGATTCTCTTGTATAAAATACAATAAAGAGCGCGCCGAGTCAATAATTGTGGTATAAATACATGAGAAGAGGAGAAAAATATGAATAAAAATTTAAGAAATAGTACGTCTCAGCTTGCGATGGGGAAAGTCCTTGAGGTAAGGAGAGGGTCTTTATTAGTCTCTCGAGTGCGTATCTTTACTGAAGACTTTACCGAACCTAAATTAATCATGAGTCTCATTAGGGAGTCTGTTGAAAATATTGCCCTTGGTTATTGTGTTGATAAAGAAGGGCCGTGTTGGTTAGGTGGAGTAAACCTAATTAAAACCTTATTTCAAGCTCGTTTGCAATTACGACTCGAGATGCTGTTAAAAAGAGCGCATATGTTTCAGGAATATGATTTGGTTGAAACATCTCTTTACGACGTTATTGAGAAGGAGAGTATTGGATATGCTCAAGTTGTTAAATATCACATCAAAGAGTCGGCACGATCCATTTATTGTTCTGAATGGACGAGGGAAGAAATTGTCATGGAAATATATGATTTGCTCCACACAACACAGCTGGATGAATTTCTTACAATCGAACAAGCTCTCTTTCGCATTGAGCTTAATATCGACCACGTTGCAGACATTGTTTCCTAATTCTAAAAGACCGTGGAAAGGAGACGGCCCCTATTATAGGGGCCGTTTTTATTTTGATTTATCTTTCTCCAATTTATCCGGTCGATGCATTGGACAGGTCTTTACTGAACATCGCTCTGGAATAGTTTTGGTTCCTTCCATCATCAGCTTTGAACACATAGGGCAGTGTCGTCCTGTTGGCAGTGCTTTAATTGCTGTTTTACAATCTGGATAGTTAGAACACGAATAAAATTCTCCAAATCGCCCTACTTTTTTCGTCATCTCTCCGTTGTCGCACTCAGTACACTTTACTCCAGTAGAGTTTGCCTTTTTTGTTTCTTCATCTTCTTTGATGAATTTACATTTTGGATACCTGGCACAAGAGATGAATTGTCCAAATCGTCCTTCACGCAAGACAAGCTTTCCGTCTTCGTGTGTGTCACCACAGTCAGGACATGTCTCACCAAGCTCTTTGGGTCCTTCAAGCACTTTACCCTCATCGGTACGAGCACCAACACATTCTGGGAAGTCTGAACACGACATGAACTTGCCTCCTCGACCAAGTTTCCACATCATGTCTTTGCCACACTCAGGACAAGGGAACTCACCTTCAACAGGTCCAAGGTTTGTAATCTTGGGAATGTCATCTTTGTCTTTAATAGCTTTCATGAAGGGTTTGTAGAACGCATCAAGAGTTTTAATATAGTCTTTTTTACCAACAGACATAAGATCAAGGTCGTCTTCCATTGTCGAAGTGAATGTATCAGAGATATAGTTTTCAAAATGCTCTTCCAAGAACCCAGAGATAACCATACCAAGATCGGTTGGGAAGAGTGTTCTACCTTCTTTATTTGCATACTGCCTGTTCACAATTGTTTGAATCGTTGATGCGTACGTTGATGGCCGACCAATTCCACGTTTTTCAAGTTCTTTAACAAGTCCAGCTTCGGTATACCGGTTAGAAGGTGAGGTTTGCTTTTCCTCAATAGGTAGTTCAAGCAGACGCAATACACCGCCTTCTTCTAGTTCAGGGAGCAGTGTATCGTCTCCAGCGGCCTCAGGGAACGCACGAAGCCATCCGTCATAGATGAGTCGTGATCCAGACACTGAAAACGTATCAATCTCATCTGATACTGAAGCAATGACTCGTGTACGCATAGAGAGAGCAGGGGCCATTTGTGACGCGACTGTTCGTTTCCAGATAAGTGCGTATAATTTTTTCTGATCATCTGTTCTACCAGCATTTTCTGCATTAATAGTTGTTGGTCGAACCGCTTCGTGGGCTTCTTGTGCGTTCTTTGATCGCGACTTAAACACGCGGGCCTCATAGTATTCTTTTCCAAATTCATCTTGTACGTAGGAGCTAATCATTGAAAGAGCCGCCTTTGAAAGCGTTGGGGAGTCAGTACGCATGTAAGTAATGAGTCCTGCTTCGTACAATTTTTGTGCAGTACGCATTGTCCGTGAAGGGGAGAACCCAAGTCTGTTTGACGCAGCCTGCTGCAGCGTTGAGGTTGTAAACGGGGCTTTTGGTTGACGTTTTGCTTCTGATTCTTTAATAGAGGTAATCGTCATCTCTTTTTTCTTTTCACAGATTTGCTTAATTCGCTCCATTTCTTCTTGTTTCCAAACATCATCTTTGTATGAGAGAGTTACAAGTTTTCCTCCAGGAGTTTTTGTCTCAGCAGTAATTGACCAGAATGTTTCTGGAATGAATGCCTGAATCTCTCTTTCTCGTTCTGCTAAGATACGCAGAGCAGGAGACTGAACTCGTCCAGCAGACAGTCCGTACCGAACCTTTTTCCATACAAGCCCCGAAAGTCCATATCCAAATAGGCGGTCTAGTACACGACGCGCCTCTTGTGCGGTTTTAACATCGTAGTCAATCTTTCGAGGTTTTTTTAAGGCATCAACAACCGCATCTTTAGTAATCTCATTAAAAGTGACTCGTACATAGTCATCCTCTTCAAGTTCTAGCGCTTCTTTAATGTGCCATGCGATAGCTTCTCCCTCACGGTCGGGGTCAGTCGCAATAATAATTTCTGATGCGGTATTTGCTGCGTGGCGTAATGCATCAACAACTTTTTCTTTTCCTGCACTGATCTCGTATCGTGCTTTATATCCGTTCTCAATATCAACAGCATTTGCTTTTTTAGAGGCCGACTTGGGGATATCTCGAATATGTCCCACAGAAGAAAGAACTTGGTAATTTGAACCAAGATATTTTTCAATTGTTTTTGATTTTGCAGGAGACTCTACAATTAATAGTTTTGTCATAGTATTTGGAAAGATACACAACAAAAGATTTTTTTGCAAATTTTTTATACATTTGGCACAAGATCGAAATCAATTCCGTACCTGTAGTATTTGTGACGGTTTCGATTGTTACTAGAATGACCTGGGTTGAATGCATCATGGCGCATTTTTCCACAATAGGGACCATCTCCACGGTCTATTGCATTATCAAGCTCTTCAAACACATCTCGAAATTCCTCTGAGTCGGGATGTCGGTTCGGATTAATAACAATATTTACACCGCGCAAGTTGTTCCATTGTCCCCAGTTACCTGTAAACGTTTCTGTATGGTCAAAACACGCAGTGCCTGTTGGGTTGATAAACACATCACTGTCTGAGTCATACGCGTATTCAAACGCCGCGCCATTATCAGGATTAGGGTAGTCTGGGGCGATAGGTAAAAAGTCACTAATACTGCTGTCATCAACCAGGTCGTCTATGTAGGCTGCCCATGAGTTAGTAGAAGGGAAATCATCTTCATCCCACCACTCGAGCACATCATCTTTCAAGGCTTTTTGCAAAAAAGCCTTTTCAACTGCGTCAAGAGTTTGGACTGTATGAGATCCTTTTGCTTTGAAAAAGACGCCCATAACTGGAGAGGCAATAATTGAGCTTAGTGTTCCAATAATTGCAATAATCACTAGTAGCTCAAGCAGCGTGAATCCTTGTTTATTCATACAAATCATTCTACATAAAAATACATCAGTATGATAGTCCCCGTGAAGGATTATTTATCAAATATATGAATCACGCATTCAGGACAATTGTAAAAGCAATACCGAGTCTATCGCATTTATAATTTAGTAGACCAAAGACCTTTCTTCTACACTGATTTCACACCATGCTTTGTGTTAACGGCATTTTTTATAAGGTGCGGTTAGCAAGGTCCTTCAGTGTCTCCGTGAGAGAGGTGCGCTGCTACCGCACCTTTACCTATATTTAAAGTTTTTCGCTTACCTTTTTTACCAAGATGACATACAAAAGTCTTTTTATTAGGATCTTCAAAACCAGTGTTCCGATTCTCTTCTTGGTAATAACCGCAGTCTTCAAAGCTCTGCGGTTCTTCATCGATGAATCCGTTCCCAAATTCTGTTGCTATAAAAAAACTACTACCGTAGATTTCACTCTGGAGAGTTGCCCAGGCACAAAACTTATCTGGAGCATTTCTATTATCCAACCATCCATATACCCCATCGTTAACTGTGTTATTTTCAGGCACCTCAGGAAACTCCGTCCCAATTGCTTGGGGAGTGGTGTTGCTGAGCACTTGGAATTCACCTGTAAAATCATCTTGTGACAGAAACATCGCGCGTGAAAGCTGTACTATGTCGGATACTCTAACAGTATCACGAGCTTTTTGGTCGATACCAACAACTTCTGATACAAGGACACTAGACAGCATGCCTACGATTGACATTAAAACTAGTAGCTCAAGCAGCGTGAATCCTTGTTTATTCATATAAATCATTCTATACAAAGAATGCACAGGAAGATAGTTTACAAAAGTGGAAAGGTGTATTTTGATTTTACTTAGATTGTTCACATTCTATACACAGGATATGCACATCATTTGTTACAATTGGCACACATATGTATCTCAAAGAACTCGAAATCAATGGATTTAAATCTTTTTCAAAAAAGTCAGACCTAAATTTCACTACAGCTATCTCAGGAATTGTTGGACCGAATGGTTCTGGGAAATCAAACGTTGCAGAAGCGTTTCGTTTTGTGTTGGGAGAACAGTCTATTAAAAATATGCGTGGGAAGAAGGGGGAAGACCTTATCTTTACTGGTGCTGCAGGGCGAGCACAGCGGGGTGCAGTGAAAGTGGTTTTTGATAATACATCCAAAACACTCGATATTGACTATAAAGAAGTATCTATTGAGCGAATTGTATCTCGAGACGGATCAAACGAATATTTGATTAATGGCTCTAAGGTACGAGCTAAGGATATCGCAGAACTTCTTTCTGCTGCCAACATTGGATCTTCTGGTCATCATATTATTTCTCAGGGTGAGGCAGACAAAATCTTGTCTATTAACCCAAAAGAACGAAAGAGCGTTATCGAAGAAGCGCTTGGTCTTAAAGCGTTTACATTAAAGAAACATGAAGCGGAACGAAAGCTCGTCAAAGCAGACGAGAACCTGAAAGAAGTTCTTGCTGAACAGCGTTCTGTTGCACCACGCATCAGTTATCTCAAGCGCGAAGTAGATAAGATCGAAAAAGCTCGTTCCATGAAGGAGGAGCTACGCGTGCTTTACAAGATGTACTTTCCAACAAAGAAGAAATTGCAAGATGAGCTTGCAGTACAAAACAATCATGTACAAAAACTGAATCAGGATATTGAGGCTATTAACGCAGAGGTACGCGCACTACAAGAGAAATTAACTTCAGTAACGTCTGTCTCTGGGGTTGAAGAAAAGACCCAAGAGCTCGTATTGGTTGAGAAAGAACTACAAGTTCTGAAGGGAATTAAAGCTGAGAAAGAACGAGAGATAGGTAAGGCTGATGCACGTATTGAGATTGCAACAGAAGAGAAGAAGCGGTATGAGATCTATTTACAACAACAAGAAGAGCACACGTCGCTCGAGAAGCTCTCCGCTGCAGTGCATGAGATATGGATGAAGTGGGCTAAGAGTTTGATGGAGACAGAGACTCTATCTGCTGCACGTATCGAGAGATGGAATAAGTTAATGGTGCCATACGCGAATCTGCCAGAGGATGAGAAAGAAAAAGACCGAGCACAGGCACGCGTGCTAACTACAGTACTGGATGAAGAGGATGCGGCACGGATTCCAGAATTCGACGATACAAAACTGGGACGACTACAGACGGAGAAAGAGTCGCTACAAAAAGAAATTGAAACATTATCTGAAAAAGAAGTTGCCCTTGAGAAAAAACGAGATGAGCTGGATGACGTTCGAGATTCATCTGAAACAGTTGGGCAAAAAGTACAGATTGAAATTCTTACTATTGAGAAAAAGAAATCTGAGCTCTTGGGTAACCTGAACGGATACCGAATGCGAGCACAACAACTAGAGTCACAAGTCTCTGCGTTTAACGTTGAGGAGGCAGCAGCACGAGGATTTTTTGGACAGGAGACAGATTCGTTTTTTACAGCCGAGCAAGAGTCAGAACAACCAGAGATGAACGTAAAAGATAAAATCACACGCCTGAAGGTTCTGTTAGAGAACGGAAACCTAGGTTCATCTGGCGAAATCACAGAAGAGTACAACAAGCTTGTTGAGCACAAGCGATTTATTGACGAACAAATTCAGGACTTGAAGGCAACACAAGAGTCTTTAAATGAGCTTATTAGTGAACTGGCTGACCAAATTGAAATTAGGTTTAGAGAAGGATTGGAGAAAATTAACACTGCCTTTGCACGTTTCTTCCAAACACTATTCTCTGGAGGACGAGCTGAAATTTTTGTAACAGAGATTCCACTTAAAAAAGAGTTTGAAGATGACCCACAAGAGTATGAACTAGGAGTAGACCTTTCTGTTTCACTGCCAAATAAGAAGATTAGAGGAATGTCTATGCTGTCTGGGGGAGAGCGTTCTCTAACTTCAATTGCACTTTTGTTTGCAATGTCCTCTGTAACGCCACCACCGTTTATTATTCTCGATGAGACTGATGCCGCACTAGATGAGGCAAACTCTAAGCGGTACGGGGATATGATTGAGCTTCTTTCAAAAGAGTCACAATTAATTTTGATTACTCACAACAGAGAGACAATGTCACGAGCGGGTATTTTGTATGGGGTGACGATGGGGAGTGATGGGGCGTCGCGACTACTTTCTATCTCACTAGAGCAAGGTGAACAATTCGCAAAATAGTTTTATCTTCCAGAAACAAGCGGATTACTTTGTCAGCTTCGGTCGTGATTTGCTCAACGTACAATCAGTACGTCTCACAAATCACTCCCTCGCTTCCGCGTACTCCATCTTGTTTACTGAAAGATAATCTCATTCCCAGATCTTAAATAAGTTCTATTTTCAAGACACCAGTAAGTAAAGTCACTAGTCATGCTTTTTATGTGAAGATAGTCGGTGGACCGTCCGACGGTTATAAATTTTCTTTACTTCCTTATATTGCATCCAATTTATAAACATGGGTAAACTTAGTATGTAAATATTAGACTTAATAATTGACTTTTGTCAATTATTTTGTTATATTAAAAACAAGATAAATTTTAATTAGGGAGGGCCATATGCCACTATTATCTATAGAAGAGTTCTTTGAAAAAAAGCTTGGTGTGAAATACGTTGACCGATATAAGCTAATCCCTGGCGACAAAGAGGGTGAGCGGTTTTCAGTTAACAAAACACAGGAAGAGATTTATGCCGAAGAAGCTCATTGGTTTGAAAAAAAGAAAGAGGCCTTTGGTGAAGAAGCAGCTCTTAATTGGGGTGTTTCAGTCGGTACGTTTGAGGAAACACTTCGGTTTGGAAGTATTCACAGAAAAGAGCGTGACTTAGTCAGTTTCTTTAAGAAACAAGTCGGTTCGGGACGGTCAACACCCGTCGTTGATCACAAGTTCAGGCTTGTCTTTATGGTTTCATTTGGACATCATCGGACCGTGATGGCTAATTTATACAACCTACACAATCCGTCCAGTGAATTTCCAAGCATCATTCGATCTGCTGACAGCTACATTCAAGAAGGTTATGGTTATTTCATGAGTGGTGTTGATCGTGCCATTACCGTTAACACCAAAACCTATCGTGCTGACAAATCCGATCAAGGGGTCTTCGAAGCATATCGCGTAGATGACCTTGCTGAAATTATGTAGCAAATCAAGCTTTTAAAGAGCACTCCAGAATATCGGGGTGCTTTTTTGTTACTCAAAACAAGTTCTTGTGTCGTCTCACAACCCTAAGATTTTCACGCGCGGTCATTAGACTAAACAATAATCTAGACATTTTGTACATAAGAATGTACACTTACGTTCAAATGATATGTAGTAGTATCAATTTTAAAGATTAGAAAACAATAAATTATAAACATGAAACAAATAACAGCATTATTTGTTGGACTAGCGCTATTTGTTCCGGCTATTGCAGGAGCTCAGTCTATTTCAACAATTGAATTACAGGAATTATTAGCACAAGACCGAAACCAACTAATCGCTCTTAATGGAGAAGACGCAGTACGAGCGTACTTGCAAGACCTTCTTTTCCTTATCCTTGTCCAAAGTGGTGTTACACCAACAGAAGTGACAGCGGATACTCTATATGGAAATCCAACGTCTGGATCTTTTAATAACGACGATGATGAGGAAGTACGAGTAGAAACACTTTCAGCAGATGATGTAGAAGACGATTCTGCAGAATTACGAGGTGAGGTTGAAGATGGAGACAACGTAAAAGTATGGTTCGCGATTTCACGAACTGACTCAACGCCTTCGTGTAACTCATATTCTCAAAGAGAATCAGTTTCTGATCGGTACGATGCAGGAGATGATTTTGAAGAAGAAGTGCGTGGATTGCGAGAAGACACACGATATTACTATCGTGCATGTGCACAAGAGAAAGATGGAGGGATCGACTCAGGAGATATCCGTCGGTTCACAACTGATGACGACAATGGATCATCAAATAACGATGACGAGCCAGATGTGGATGTAAAGAGCGCACGAGATATTCAAGATGATTCTGCAGAATTGCGCGGTTCTGTAGATATGAACGATTTCAATAATGGAATTGTATTCTTCCTGTGGGGAGAAGATGAAGACGAAGTTGAAGATGCAACAAACGAAGATGAGTACGATGACATTGATGAAGACGGAGACGATCTTCAAAAACAGCGAGTAGACCGAGACCTTGACGGAGATGATGACTATACGTTAGACATCGATGATCTTGATGATGATACTGACTACTACTACACACTCTGTGTTGAATACGAAGACGAAGATGATGACCAAACTCTTGAGTGTGGATCAATCGAAGACTTTGAGACAGATAACTAAGAATAGAGAATAAAAAAGAAGATAGGAAAGAAAAAAGATGCTTTAGCATCTTTTTTGATCACTATTATTTTGTCATGTTATTTTTCAATATTTCAAGGTAGAACTTCAGGGCTTATGGCACTCCGAGGACTATACGGGACCATAAATAAAAAATACGGGCCCTTGGAGGGGTCGTTTTTATATTACAGAATCGATTCTTGTAGATAATCGAGAATCTGTATATACATATCTTTCTTAAAATCAACGATATGCTCTAAAGCCTCATCAATTGACATCCATGTGTGTGACAGAAACTCTTTGTCTTGTGCTTGAGATACATTGATGGTGATATCTGGATTAAGTCGTGCATAAAACCATCGCTGAGTCTGTCCGCGATACTCAAAGGTTTTATTGCGGGTGACACTTGCCGCATAGCTCACCCAATAGGGCAGCTCTCCTAGGACCGTTATCTGCTCTGGTGATATACCAGTCTCTTCATATAGTTCACGGAATGCACCAATAGTTGGTTCTTCACCTGCATCTAATCCTCCTTGTGAAAATTGATAGTCACCAGGGAAGTCAGCACGCTCAAACATAAGTACGTGATTATTCTCGTTTAATACGACCACTCCTGCGCCTGCTCGAAAGTAAGAGTCATGATCAGCCCATTGCCCTAAGATTTTCTTCATGTCTCTATTATACAGAAATAAAAAGAGCGACGCACAGCGTCGCTCTTTTTACCATGTGTTACGAGTTGCTCGCTAGTTCGAAATCAATCTTTCTGTCCTCGATGTTCACGTCTTTAACTTTCACTCGGATTTTGTCTCCAATTTTGTACTCAGATCCGCTACTTGTTCCTTTTAGAGACATAGTCTTCTGATCGTACTTGTAGAAGTCTCCACCCATGTTTCGTACATTTAACATTCCTTCACCTTTGGTCTTTGTGTCTTCAACAAAAATTCCAAATTTAGCTACTCCAGTAACCATACCTTCAAGTTCTTCTCCAATCATAGTAGAGAATAGTTCCACGTACTTGAATTTCACAGACGCTCGCTCTGCATCAACAGCTTTCTTCTCCATTTCTGATGAATGATTTGCGAGCTCTTGAATAAGGTTTGTTTCATCTTGAGATACGTTTTCACCATCGAGGTATCGTTGTAGGTATCGGTGCGCGATCATGTCTGGATACCTCCTGATAGGGGATGTAAAGTGAGAGTAGTAATCAAACGAGAGACCAAAGTGTCCAATGTTCTTTGTTGAGTACTCAGCCTTTCTCATAGATCGTAATATAGTCATTGAGATAAATGTCTCAATATCTTCACCACGGTGTGCATCTAAGATTCGATTGATCTCATGAGAGCTGATTTTCCCAGCTTCATCAGCATCAACCTCAAACCCTAGCTTATTAAGTAGCCCAACTGCTGCGATGATCTTCTCTGGTTTTGGTTTGTCGTGAATACGATAAATAAACGGTCGTTTTGATTCAGTCCCGTCAACATTAAGAGAAACAAATTTAGATACTTCTCGGTTCGCAAGAAGCATGAACTCCTCGATCATTTCCATGGTCCATAACCTGTGTTTTTCTTCAACTCCAATAGGGAACATGCGTTCGTCTAGCTTAAATTTAACTTCAGTTGATTCAAACGAGATAGCGCCATTCTTGAGCTTTCGCTTTTGCATGTGACGTGCCATTTCAGACATAACTTGTAGGTCAGCCAAGTGATCACCTGACTCTTCATCTAGAACAGCCTGAGCTTCTTCGTATGAAAACCGCCTATCTGAGATAGTTACCGTTCGTCCAAACCATCGGTCGTGTACGTTCCCTTGTGTATCCATTTCAAACACTGATGAGAATGTGAGCTTTTCTTCGTTTGGGTTAAGTGAACATAGTTCGTTTGAGAGAATCTCTGGAAGCATTGGGATAGTTCGGTCTACCAGATAGATAGATGTCGCTCGCTTTACAGCTTCGTCGTCCAATTTTGAACCAGGGCGTACAAAGAATGATGGGTCAGCGATATGAATACCAATCTCGTAGTTTCCATTATCTAGCTTTTTAATAGAGAGGGCATCGTCAAAGTCTTTTGCATCAAACGGATCAATAGTAAACATGAGTCGGTCACGCATATCTCGACGCACCTTTAGTTCCTCTTCGAATATGTGTGGTGCATCAAGTTTAATTTTTGCTGCCTCCTCTTCTACTTCAGCAGGGAAGCCAAGCATTAAACCTCGGTCTAATACTACTGCACGCATTTCTGTTTCGTGATCACCTGCTTTTCCAAGCACGTCAATGATAGTGAACTCTGGATCATGTTTAGGGCTTTCCCAAGAATCTAATTTAATTAAAATTTTTTTACCATCAAGTTTATGGTATTTTTGCGCATTAAGGATTTTAGCCTCTGGCCAAAATCCTCTCTGGTCTGCAACAAACTTAACTACCTTTTTCTTTTTGTCTCGATCAAATACTTCTTTGATTTGTCCCACAAATTGATCTTTATCACGTTTGAGTACTTCGACTACTTTTCCTTCAGTTTGTCCGTCTCTATTTTTACCAGTAACTTCAAACGAAACAGTATCTCCGTCTAGCGCAGTTAATAAGTGTCTTGTGTTAATTTCAATAGAGTCATTAAACTCAGCATGTCTGATGTATCCCATCTTGCGCCCAGTCGTTTTTATCGAACCTGTATATAGTGTTGTCATAATAGCTCTATTGTATCACCGAAATAGTATGAGGCCTTGTGGGGAACCTAGTTTTTAAAGAGGAGCATTCCGACTATAAAAATAGATTTTCGATCTGGGGATATACAGTTGATAAGGAATCAAAGACAAAGAAGGGAAAAGAAAGGGCTGCCCTCTTTTATAAAATATAGAAAAAGCGGCCTCGTAAGGCCGCTTTTGTTTTTTACTGAATGCAGATCGTTAATTGCAGGTGATCCAGGACCACCTACCAGTTCACTAGTTGAGATTCATCATGCTAATTCCGGAAAAGAATACGACACCTGCTAGGCATATGCCCACCAGAGGGCGCCGATCCTCGTCCAGAACAATAAGTATCATGCCCAATAATAGGCACAGGCCGGGTATTCCAACTAGGCCCGCAGTCCCGAAACCTTTAGTGGTGTACAGATGCGTTACCACAGGCATGAGGGCAAAGAACAGTCCAGTTATCCCAATGATCAGTGCCGCGATGTGCTTGACTGACGAGTCATGTTTTACCATGGTAACGACATAGGCCACGAGAATGATCCCAAGGGCTATACTCAAACCGAAGGGGTTTGGTACAGCAGTACCTAAGATATTTCCGATTTTTTCGAAAAAATTGACTATTCCTGTGTCATTAAATTCGTTCATTTTTTTTCTCCAATTTTTTGAATTTGTTTCCACAAACGTTCTGTTTATGGACAGCGGAATAATACGATATATTTATTTGTAAGTCAATGAACAGTTATTGACAAATTATATTTATTTACTATATTTTTAACTAGTAGAAAAAGCAGGAGAAAAAGTATGACCGAAGAAGAGCATGTGCGTTTTAAACAAGAGTGGAAATGGGTTTTGTTGTCGAAAGATGATTTTGTGACTGATGATATATCTGAGGATACAATAGATTTATTACATGAAACAATGGAGCAAGAAGGTCATCTGGTTCCCAAATATATTAATTGTTTGTATGAGCAGGCAGACGAGGTAACCGGATGGATGTATGCAGGAATACTTATCGGCCTAAGCTTGCTTTTGTATTGTTTTGCAAATGAGGTTTCTCGTGAGGTGCTCCACTCGTTGCTTGGAATTTTGATCTATCCGGTAATAATTGTCACAGCCTTGATTGTCATTTTTGTATTTCTTGAATTATTAGAAATGGTTCAATGTGTTCAGGAGGCAAACTACATCCGAAGTAGATATCAAGACTTCTGTGCAGCTGTTGTTTCAAAGAAAGTAGAGTATATTGCGATTAATCTCGTGAGAGAGGGGCTACATGAGTTTATAGAGTAATAATAAAAGAGAGTAAAGCGGCCACACCAGGCCGCTTTTTTATATATCTTTTTCACAAAACAACGCGGTGATTCTATTCCACAATGCTATAATACCTAGTACTTATGGCAGCAAAGAAAAAAGAGAGCAAAAAAGAAAACAGTGACTACGGAGCGGATCAGATTTCTATTTTAGAAGGATTAGAACCGGTACGAAAACGTCCCGGGATGTATATTGGATCAACTGGTCCAGAAGGGCTTCACCACATGATTTGGGAGATTTTTGACAACTCTCGAGATGAGGCAATGGCAGGGCACGCAAACCGAATCGAGGTTTCAGTGCTCAAAGACGGGACCATCCGTGTTGCAGACAACGGGCGAGGTATTCCAGTTGATAAGCACAAAAAGACAAAGGTTTCAGCGCTTGAGACCATCATGACCACACTTCATGCGGGAGGTAAATTTGGAGATGGGGGATACAAGATTTCTGGAGGCCTACACGGTGTGGGTGCGTCAGTGGTGAATGCACTTTCGATTTATATGAAAGCTGAAGTTCACAAGGATGGAGGGATTCACGTACAAGAGTACTCTCAAGGACAGAAAAAAGCTGCAGTTAAAAAAGTAGGAACAACAAAACATCAAGGTTCTATTATCTACTTTAAACCAGATGAGACTATCTTTAAAGAAAGTACAGAGTTTGTATGGAAAAAAATTGTTACTCACTTGCGAGGGCAAGCATACTTGGTAAAAGGACTTGAGATTAACGTGGTTGATATGCGAGAACATGAGGGCCCAGATCCAGATACGTATTATTACTATGACGCAGATCTAGACGTTCCAACACAGTCGTTTTATTTTGAAGGAGGGCTGCGGTCACTTGTTAAATTCTTAAACAAACATCAAAAACCAGTTCACAAACACACATTTTATATCCACGAGAAAGTGAACGAGGATGGAGAAGCGGTGGAGGTGGCATTCCAATACGTAGATGATATTTCAGCACGTATCTTTGCCTACGCAAACAATATCCCAAATGCCGAGGGTGGATATCACTTAACTGGATTTAAAACCGCGCTCACAAGAATCGTTAACTCATATGCAAAGAAGAATAATATTCTTAAAGAGAAGGATGGAGCATTAACCGGTGATGATATTCTTGAAGGACTAACAGCTGTTATCTCTGTTCACTTGCGAGAACCACAATTTGAAGGACAAACAAAAGGAAAGCTTGGTTCAACAGAGGCTAAGGGGATGGTTGAGTCAACATTTGGTAAAGCACTCCAAGATTTCTTAGAAGAGCATCCAGACGATGCAAAAGCAATGATCAACAAAGGTCTTCTTGCCATGCGTGCTAGGAAAGCCGCTAAAGCAGCAAAAGACTCAGTACTTCGTAAAGGTGCGCTAGAGGGAATGACGCTGCCAGGAAAGTTAGCTGACTGTCAAAGTAAAAAAGCTTCAGATTCAGAGCTGTTCATCGTGGAGGGAGACTCAGCGGGTGGTTCAGCTAAACAAGGACGAGACAGGCGGACACAGGCTATTTTGCCACTACGAGGTAAAATTTTGAACGTAGAGCGAGCACGTCTAGACCGGATGCTTGGTTCAGAACAAATCAAGAACCTAGTTATTGCACTTGTAACAGCAATTGGAGACACCTTTGATATTGAACGACTGCGATATCACAAGATTATTATCGCAACCGATGCCGACGTGGATGGGGACCACATTAGAACCCTACTGCTTACGCTGTTTTTCCGACACTTCCGGCCACTTATTGAAGGAGGGTATGTATATATTGCACAACCGCCGCTGTACAAAATCAAGAAAGGTAAGGAGCAGGTGTATGTATATTCAGATGATGAGAAATTTAAAGTATTAGAATCATGGGGAATTAAAGAAGAAGATACCTCAGAATCAGAAGGAGAAGATCAAGAGGGGGAAGAAGTTGTTGTAAAACGAGTACCAAAGGCTGTTATCTCTAGGTTTAAGGGACTCGGAGAAATGGACGCGAAAGAACTATTTGATACAACGATGGATATCGACAATAGAATCCTAAAACAGGTAACTATCGATGATGGAGCAGCAGCAGATTCAGTGTTTGATACATTGATGGGAAGTGAAGTTGCACCGCGTAAGGCATTTATCGTAGCGAACGCAAAGCTCGCCGAAATCGATCTCTAGCTCTAAAACAGGCGATCTATTGCATCAAAAGACCCAGGAATTTGGTCAACGTATAAAACATACGTCTCCCAAATTCCTGGGTCTTTTTCTTTATATCTCATCCTGTTTTAAAACCAGAGATTTAATTCTTAGTCATACCCAAGGAAAGTAGCAGAGATCTTTTATTGACATTACTGTATATAAATGTATAATATATTTATAGTACTTTTTATTTAAACGTCAAATTCGGAGAATCCAAATGACATACGATTTAGTTACTCAAATGATGCCTCACACACTTTCATCTCTGGGAGATGTCGTTGGTGATGATCTCTATGATGTGGCCAAGGGTCCCGCTCTCGAGCGTTTTGTTCCGATAGACGAATTTGAAGGTTCGTTCGTGGGGGTGTACAAGCCATATGATACAGTGGAACA
This sequence comes from Minisyncoccota bacterium, assembly GCA_937958705.1. GTDB lineage: Bacteria > Patescibacteriota > Minisyncoccia > Phycocordibacterales > JAHDEI01. The sequence continues at coordinate 20,155 of CALGNJ010000020.1, forward strand.
ATATCAGCAGTATCGCGAACAGGAATACCATATTCTTCTGCAAGATTTACATGAAGACCAAGAGACTCCGATCAAAAAGCCTTGTGGAAATTTTGAAACTGGATATGAAGATTTTATACTTGATAGTCGAGGTATCGATGTTTCTGGTGCGGTGATTATTTCAAACACGGATTCGTTTCGTTCGTCTTCAAGGAATCGTATAGACCCATCTATTCGTCGAGTACGACGTTTCTCAAGCCCTAACGGTCGTCATGGGCGTCGCCAAAATGGCACATGGAAACACCGTTATGGAAACTTAGATATATATTCGGGCCGTTACTTGGGGTGTCGAATACAATCAAAAGGAAGAGTCACTCTCTCGTAGGTTGCTTTTCCTTGACTCAACAGCCCAAAAATCTATTGATGATTTTGTGGGCTGTTTTTGTTTACTAAGATTTTCTTTGTTTAGATTTTGATATAATAGGCATATATGAATACACTTACACTACAAGACATCCCATCACTAAAAGCAGCAGTCGAGTGGGCCGAAGAGAAGCAAGTTGCTTTAGGTCACTTTAATGTTTCAGACTCAACTCAGGTGCACGCGATTGTTGAAGCAGCAATGGAGCTAAACGTACCAATTGTATTGGGAACATCAGGGGGTGAGCGAAATTTTATTGGAGTGAAAACAATTGCGGCAATTGTGAAGTCACTACAGGCTGAGCACAACTATCCAATTTTCTTAAATGCAGACCACACCTATTCATATGAAGGTGTAGTTGAAGCAATTGATGCAGGGTACGACTCAGTAATATATGATTCAACAAAAGATGGACACGATAAGAACCTAGAGAATACTAAAAAGTGCGTAGAGTACGCACGAAACTGTGGGCGAGAGGTGCTTGTAGAGGCAGAGATGGGGAATATTGGCCAATCGTCGTCTATGTGGGATGAAGCACCAGCTGCAGTTGGAGATGACGTGCTAACTGACCCGGCAATGCTTAAGCGGTTTGTTGAAGAAACAGGGGTGGATTTGATTGCGCCAGCCGTTGGAAACCTACACGGAATGTCTAAAGACGGACGAAATCCAGAGCTGAATATTGAGCGGATTAAAGAACTACGAGAAACAGGAGGTGTACCAATGGTATTGCATGGGGGATCAGGAATCTCAGACGAAGACTTTAAGGAGGCGATCAAAGCTGGAATGTCTACTGTGCACATTAATACAGAGATACGGCTGGCATATCATGCAGGTATTCGTGATTTTATCGCAGAAAATCCAGATGCAATTGCACCATACAAGTTTGAATCAAAAGGAAAAGAAGACATGAAGCAAGTAGTTCTTAAGCGGTTACGACTATTCAACCGGATGGATTAATATTGACTTTAATTATATATATTAGTATAATATATTTATGAAGCAAAATTTTGAATCAAGCTACGGTTATAGCGGTCGAGCACCAGGCATCCAGTCCGGTAAGGATTTAGAGCAAGGAATGCTTGGCAAACCGAGTGAAGCTGTTGCCGCAAAATCTTTTCAAGATTATCTTCCGTACGGGGAAGCTATGAAAAAAATCCTAGATTCTGAAGCGTGTGTACTTACCGATTCAATCAGGAAATTGAAAAGTTTGGTTCACCAGAAAGTTGCTCCGGAGTCAGGATTCATTAGGGTGAGATCGGCATTGGGAAGCTCACTGGACATTCACCATGGTGTGGATCTAGTCATGGAATATAATGGAAATATTGTCACGATTGATATCACAGAGAATAGTGTAAAGATTTCAACAGGAGCAAAAGCAGATATTATTTTACCTGCATTTCTTGATGATGATGGTATTCCAACAATTAACGAAAATATTATGAATGATGTTTCGGATGAAATCGCGAGGCGATTACTAGGAGGCCCATCACTTAGATAAGATAATAAAAGAATATATGTCACTAGAAGCATTACATTTTGATCAACCAACAGAGAAGTTTGAAGATGAAGTCAAAGAAGTTAGCGAAGGGTCAAATCACACCGAAAACCTTTTTGATTTAGATGAGGACGTTTTTGGAAATAAAGTTAATGAAGCAACAGGAGAAAAGATTGATAACTCAACGTATACAGCAACGGAAGGACCAACCATGAGTGTTGTTGAGAGCCCAGAAGCAATTGACCCGAAAATGGTGGGTATAGATCCTGAGGATCCTGCTGAGAAGTGGTTAAGGGAAAACACTTAAGAGTATAAAACAAAGCGACGCTAGCGTCGCTTTGTTTTATATCAACTCTTTAGATATTGTTCTGTAAAATCAGTAATTGTTTTTAGTAATCCTGTAAACTTTGCATCATCAGGTTCAAGTAGTGTCATACGGAACCCAAACAGATCTGAGTTAAATCCAGAAAGTGGAACCACACAGATACCTGTTGTGGCCATAAGGTAATACACAAAGCGTTTATCAGGACTTACACCACGAACCTTTGTTTCGATAAAATCTTTAATAGTACCCTCAAGTGGTAAGGACTGGGTGTTGGTTAGCAGGTTATCATCAAATACAACAGAAAAATAGAGCGCTCCTTCTGGCTTGGGTGCAGTAATTCCGTCAATTTTCCGGAATGCTTTGTAGGCTTCCTCTGCACGAGACTTATACAAATTAGCACGTGTTTGTAGGTGATCCGGGTAACGGGCATCAGTGAATAGTTTAGGAATCACTTTTTGAGGAAGAGTAGTTGCACACACCTGCAGCATCTTTGCATTAAAAAGAGAGGTCACGTATTCAGCAAATATGGGGTCTGCATGTCTATTGTGAAACTCAATCCATCCACACCTCGCTCCTGGCCACGGGATTTCTTTTGATAACCCTCTCATCACACAAACGGGAACATCCCCGCCGACAAGATCATAGATAGGCACAAACGGTTCACTGCCGAACGATACATTTGCATATACCTCATCCGAGATAATAAAAAGATCATATTCCCGCGCAATAGAAACGATCTGCTCCAAGATTGCTTTTGGATATACCATTCCAGTAGGGTTGTCTGGGTTAATAATAAGAATTCCAGAGATTGCAGGATTGTATTTAATTTTGTTTCTCAAGTCATCGATATCAGGAAGCCAGTTTTTGTGTGGGTCGAGCGTGTATGTTACATGTTTTGAGTCAGAGTGAGCAGCTTCGGCCGATGAATGAGTTGAGTATGCAGGGTTAGGTCCAATAATTTTCGAATTATGGTTTAGATATGAATAGATCGTTGCGATAGCATCACCAAGCCCATTAAAAAAAAGAATATCGTCAGGAGATAGAGTACACCCCTCAGTTCGTCTCATCTGTGCAATGGTGTGACGTGCATCATCAATACCAGCAGTTGGAGAGTATCCATATGAAGCATCTTCAGATACAGTATCTTTAACAATCTCTTTGATCCAATCAGGCAGAACAACTCCTTTTGCGATAGGGTCTCCAATATTTTCCCAGGTCATATCTACTCCTAATGATTCGAGATGTTTTGCATCGGCAACAATCCCACGAATTTCGTAGGTAAGTTTGTCTGCTCCGGGGTGAATAATATTATTTCTCATGTTCTTGTGATTATATCAAATTAGAGTTATTCTAAGTATTGGAATGAAAGGAGAATTATGAGCTTTAGTCAAAAAATCTCAAAAATAAAAAAGCTTCTCGATGAAGATGAGTCATTACTTAAAGACACACGTACTTCGGTAGCAGAGGCTAATAAAAAAATTCACGATGGTTATGCCGTATTGAAAGACCAACGCTAAGTTGGTCATTTTTAATAAAATTTATTTGACAATAATAATAATTTTTATATAATATCTTTTGCTACATATTCGTAGTTGACCTTTGAAAGAAAGGAAATCACATGTGTCCTGAAAATGACATACTAGTCGGTACAATTACCGGTTTTATCAATTCTCCAAGTGGGGAACTTGCGTTTGCTGAAACTGACCATTATGGATCGGTGAGTATTTTGCTTACAAATGCGTGCTGGAAAGGTTTAGAGAATCCCCGAAAGGGAGAAATGATAGTCCTGTAAGGCGTTGCACGTTTCGCAACTGGCTGGCGAGCAATCGCTGCACGAAAATTTACAGCTGACGATGAGTCACTTGTAGAAGACTAAAGAAACAAGAACCAAAGATTAAGACCATTTAAGATAGGAGAAACAAGATGGTAAGAATTACAATAAATGAAAAAATTAAAGAGTGGGTCCGAACGTACATTCGTACTCACGCGAAACCTGGATGTATCAGCATTCACACAGTGTACTCAAGGTTTAATGAAGACTTTAGATCACAATTCAAAATGGATCCTGTTTCTGCCACGCAGTTGATGGTGGAGCAAGGATTTGTCCAGACAGCACCGACAAAAGGCGGCTACAGTATTTGGCTTGTTGAAGACAAAGGCAAAGGCAAGTCATTTAATGGCAAGAAGCATGTCAAGCAACCTGAGAGTTCTACATCAGATAAAAGGAGTCCGGCAGAGAAAACTAAGGTGACAGCAAAGTCGGTCTCTGGTTCAAAGGATAAGGTACGGCCACATGAGTTGGTGCCGCATCCCGTGACCAAAGAAGTCAATATTATGACGTTAATCCCATACATCATTGAGCAGCTTAACCTTAAGGTTCCAGAAGGAGCTCCAAGGGTTGGCGCTTATCGAGAGGCACAATTTTCGATCATTGATGTTATTGTGGACGAATTTGGTTGGTCATCAGGCCATGCGCCTACGTTCTCAAGAATCTTGCAGGAGATTGGATTGCTAAAAGATGTCACAAGGGGACGTTGGTTAGTAGTTGAGAACCTTGCTGTTGAGTATTTTCTGACAGAACAAACGTATGAAATTGCCTACAAAGCGATGAATGCGCGTAATATACGGAATCAGAAAACAGCAGATTTACGTCGTGAAATTAACAGACTTAAGTCACACCTTGAAGAAGATGCTCAGCCTCGTGCATCAATAAGTT
>CALGNJ010000021.1 GCA_937958705.1 Minisyncoccota bacterium
GGTTGTGTATACACCAGCAGTTGGGTCAGGGAATGTAGAGTATGACAAGGCAATAGAACTAGGGTTAGACATTCACTCATACCCAGAGTACCTTGGTATTATTTCAAGAGAAAAGAAGACCATCGCAGTTTCAGGGACAAATGGAAAGACAACCACCACCACAATGACAGCAGAAGTTCTGCACCATCTTGGTCTTGATCCTACAGTAATTGTTGGGGGTGTCATGAAAGCATTTGATACAAATTATGTAGACGGAAATTCAGATCTATTCGTGGTAGAAGCATGTGAGTATAAAGAGTCATTTTTATCGCTCGTTCCAGATATTTTATTGTTAACCAATATTACTCCAGATCACCTAGACTATTTTGGTACCTATGAAAATTATAAAGCGGTATTTGTGAAGTTGATTAAAAATATGGAATCTGGATCTACGTTGATTTGTAGTAAGCAGGACCAAGAATTACAGGATGTGATTCGTGCTGCACAAGAGAAAGAGATACAGATTCTTGATTACACAACTATCTCAAAACCAAAGCTAAAAATTCCAGGTAAACACAACGTAATGAATGCCCAGGGCGCATTAGCTGTATCACATGCAGTAGGTCTTGATGTACAGATAGCAAGAGAGTATCTCCAAGAATCCTTTCAGGGTTCAAAACGACGTTTTCAGCTGGTTGGAACAACAGAACAGGGTATTGAGGTGTATGACGATTATGCACACAACCCAGAGGCTTTAGAGACTCTTGTTAGGGGGTTGCAAGAGCAGGATCAGAAGCGGGCTGTTGTGTTAATTTTTCAACCACACTTGTTTTCTCGGACAAAAGATTTATTTAATGAATTTGTGGCTGCACTATCTCTTGCAGACCAAGTGCTCTTGCTGCCAATCTATCAAGCTCGAGAAGAAGATACAGGAGACATGTCATCTATTATTTTGTCTGAAGGAATGAAACTCGCTAATCCATCTTGTTCCGTTGATGTTGCAACAGGACTTGAGGATGCTGTTTCAATATTCAAATCGTATAAATTACCAAAGAATTCAATTGTGCTCACAGTGGGTGCAGGGGATGTATATACAATGGGTCCAATGCTGATACAATAATTAATATGAAAGAAAAATTCTTACGCTATGCAGGTTCTGTAGTCCTTGGTCTCTCTGATGCTGTTGTGTCCATAATCGGAGCTCTTGCTGGGTTGTCATGGTCATTTCATGATTCAAAAGTAATTGGCTTTGCCGGAGCTGTTATTGGTATCTCGGCAGCCCTGTCTATGGGGGCTTCAGAATATCTCTCGGAGAAAGAAGACGGTATTAAATCTCCACTAGTGGCTGGTTTGTTTACAGGAGGTGCGTACCTTGCTGCTGCTATCATACTTGTGCTCCCATATTTTGTGATTGCTAATCCACTTGTTGCATTTGAGATATCAGCACTTATAGCTGTGCTTATTGTTGTCTGGTATGCCTGGTATGTTTCTAAGAACAAGGAAGGTAATTTTAAAAGCAGATTTTTTACCATGATCGGTGTGTGTTTATTTGTAGGAATCTTAAGCTTCTTGTTTGCTGCTGGATTCCAAGCGTTAACAGGAATAGAGATTTAATAGAGTGATTTGTATGGCAACAGAATTTCAAGAGAAAGTATGGGATGCAGTGAGTGCAATTCCATATGGAAAAGTAACCACATATGGACATATTGCAAAGGCTGCTGGCAAGCCAAATGCCGCACGGTATATTAGCCGGATCATTGGACAACACCCAGACGCAAAAAACTTACCGTGGTATAAAATTGTATATTCTAACGGAACCGTCTGGGTTAACGAGCAATACAAAGAGACAAGAAGGGTCCTGTATGAGAAAGAGGGAATAATTCTCAAAGGAAAGAAGATAGTTAATTTTCGAGACGTATTATATACTTTTGAGTAATGAAAGATTACAAAACTATTCTGGACTGGTCAGATGAGGAGATCCTGGAAGAAGTCCGTGATATTAGATATTTATATCAATTAAAAGAGGTGGTTCGTTATAATATACCAAGGAAGGAGGAGTATCTCTCAGAGACTGTGGCTGAGCATGTCTATGGAATGATGACCTTGGCGCGCTACTTTCTTCTATTAGACGATCCAAAAAAAGAGATGAATCAAGAGAAAATTATGAAAATGATTCTTTGGCATGACGCTGATGAGATAGAAACAAGTGACACTCCAACTCATTTAAAAACAGAGATAGAAGTTCAAGAAGGCAAAGAAGCACTTGCTGAAGTAATTAAGAGGTCACCAAAGATTCTACAGAATACAATTGCTGATGAGTTACATGAGCTTGAGACCTTGGAGACCAAAGAGGCAAAATTTGTAAAAGCTCTTGATAAATTAGAACCTTCTTTTCACTTATTTTCAGAGCGCGCTCGGAATATGCTTGTACACGGGATGGGTTTTACAGAGACACAATTTAATTATGTGGAGAAGAATAAGTATGAGTATACTAAGTCGTTTCCTGTGATGCAGAAGTTCCAGGGTGCCTTAGAGCGTTATCAAAGATCGAATAATTATTTTGCAAAAGATGAATAAAGAAGAACTACAAAAAAGAATAGGGGAGCTAGAATTGGAAATGGTGCAGCCTGATTTTTGAAGAGACTCGGGTATCGCACAGAATAAGATCAAAGAACTTCAAGAGCTCAAATCTGAGCTAGAAGGAGGATCAAAATATGCAGCAGGCCCCGCAACTGTATCAATTTTTGCTGGCGCTGGAGGAGATGACGCAGAAGATTTTGTGAGAATACTTTTTGAGATGTACCAGGGGTTTTCAGATGCTTATGGGTACGAACTGACTATACTCGACACTACAACAAACCAAGTTAATGGGTATAGAAATATCTCATTTCATATTAAAGGGAAAGGTGTGTACGGAAAACTACAACATGAGTCTGGTGTCCACAGACTAGTTCGTAAATCACCATTTAACTCAAAGAACAAGAGACAGACGGGATTTGCTCTAGTAGAAGTTTTACCTGTTGTCCAGACGGTTGATTTTCAAATGGATGAGAGTGAACTTGAAATGACCTTTACTACGTCTGGAGGGGCAGGCGGGCAGAATGTAAACAAACGTGAAACAGCTGTTCGTGTGGTACATCCAAAAACCGGATTTTCACTATTTGTTTCTCAAGAGAGAACACAGGAGAGAAACAGGGAGCTTGCGCTTTCTATGATGCGTGCAAAGCTGTACAAAAAACACCAAGAAGACGAGGAAAAAAGAGCAAAAGGATTAACTATTTCAGACAAAGTGTCTATTGAATGGGGTAATCAGATACGTTCATATGTCTTTGATCCATATCAAATGGTTAAGGACCATAGAACGAACACTGAAGTTCGTCAGGTTGATAAAGTTCTTGCAGGAGAGATACAAGTCTTAACAGAGGGGCTTTCGTAACTAACAGTTTTTCTTGGGTCGCACCACCTAAGTTGCTATAATACGTTCTATGATATTTTTAGACGGTGTTTCAAAAGAATATAAAAAGGGAGATGTGGGTCTTTCCGACATCTCACTTTCTATTGAGCGAGGAGAATTTGTTTCGCTTGTGGGTCAGTCAGGTGCTGGAAAAACCACACTTATTAAAATTCTATTAGGAGAGAAGCGACCAAGCACTGGAGCAGTATTTTTCGACTCAGTTGATATTACTCAAGTTCCATCACGAAAGCTTAACCAATATAGAAGAAAGATTGGAGTTGTGTTCCAAGACTTCCGTTTGCTTCCAGACAAGACAGTGTTTGAGAACGTTGCCTTTGCTATGGAGGCTTCTGGTAAAAAAGACTCAAAAATCAAAAAGGATGTACCATACGTACTAAAACTGGTTGGTCTTGATGAAAAGCTAGACCGGTTCCCAAGAGAGCTTTCGGGTGGACAAAAGCAACGTGTAGCTATTGCACGCGCCATTGTAAACCAACCAGACTTAATTATTGCTGATGAACCAACAGGAAACTTGGACCCAGTGAACGCCGATGAGATTATTGAGATATTCAAAAAAATTAATAAGATGGGGACAACAGTGATTCTTACTACACATAATAAAACCATCGTTGATAGACTAGAGGGTCGTGTTATCACTATGGAAGGAGGTAAAGTAACAAGAGACACAGTCAAGGGTGGCTTCATGCTATAATTTTTTAATACTACACACTATGTTTACTACACTCGGAAGAATATTATCAGGAGGAGTCAAGGGGTTTTATAGAAACTTCACCATCTCTATTTCAGCGATTTTAATATTGCTTATTTCTTTACTTTCATTTGCCTCAATTTATCTTGCACTTGAGTTAATCAAACCAAGTGTTGCACAACTAGAGCAAAAAGTAGACGTAAACCTTTATTTCGAAACAGACGCACCTGAGGAAAAAATCCTTGAGCTCAAAACTGAGCTAGAGGCAGTCAACCAAGTATCATCAGTTGAGTATGTGAGCAAAGAAGCTGCTCTCGAGGACTTTAAGAAAAGACAAAATAGTGATGTTATTCTTGCAGCACTTGAATCAATTGGAGAAAACCCACTTGGAGCAGCCTTTAACATTAAAGCTAACGAGATTAGTGAGTATGAAGCAATAGCAGTCTTTCTTGAGGGCGCACAGATTTCTGAAGAATACTCTCAAATAATTGAAGATGTAAACTATAATCAAAATAAAAGTGCAATTGACAAGTTAAACACTATTATTGTCTCTGTTGAGCGTTTTGGTCTTGCAGTATCTGTGATTCTTGCTGTTGTTGCAGTTATCATCACGTATAACACCATTAGGGTAACTATTTACACGGCACGGCACGAAATTAAAGTGATGAGGCTTGTAGGAGCTTCAAAATTCTTTGCACGAGGTCCATTTGTGGTTGAAGGACTCGCATATGGTTTGGTGGCAGGTCTCTTAGCGTTAGGCATCTTGCTTCTAGGTCTCTACTACGCAGCTCCAGCACTGCAAGAAATATTTATTCTTAATTTGTATGAATTTGTTCTTGATGACATCTTTAGAATTGGTGGCGTCTTGATTTTTTCAGGAATGTTGCTTGGAGGTATCTCTTCGCTTATGGCAATTAGAAAATATTTAAATATTTAATCAAAAAAGAGGCTGTGCCTCTTTTTTGATATAATGGAAACATGAACACACAACAAATAGCAGAGAAGATGATCACGTATAACAATGAGGGAAAGTTTCCAGCTGTTTTTACCGACTTGTTTGCGCAAGACTTTGTAAGTATTGAGATGCCTGGAACACCACATGAGGTCGTACAAGGTGTTGAAGGAGCAACAAAGAAAGGAGAATGGTTTTTCAGCCAAGTTGACATGCTCGGACTAGAAATTTCAGAGCCACTTGTTGCTGATAATTGGTTTGCGGTTCGATACAAGATGCACACAAAAGATAAAAAGACAGGAGAAGAGAAGCATGAATCTGAGTTGGGTGTATATCATGTCGAGGATGGTAAAATTGTGCAAGAACAATTTTTTTATGACATGTAGTTAGATAGAAAATGGTTCTGAAAAATCCACACAGTATGTTGTGTGGATTTTTCATTGACTCGATTGATAAATACTGTATGCTTACAGCACGCTTTTGATTCATGTGTAGAGCTCTCAAGCAGTATATGGAATATAATTCATGTAATTATTATCTGCACGAGAGAGGCCGTACACAGTCTCAGTAAAAACTAACTAAATGAATACAACAAATAAAAAACCACAACGTGGGGGGTCCCGCACGGGTGGTGGACCAAAAGGTCCAAAAAAATTCTCACGTAATAAAGTGAGTGCTCGAGGAAAAGGGGGTGGAGGGTACAAAGGAGGTGGATCACGTGGGCGACGGGGTGGATCTCGAGGTGGAGGTAAGAAAGGACGAGCAACATTTGATCCATCACAGTTTATAAACAAAAACCCGGTGAATATTATCGAGGAGGCATATATTCCAAAGCATACATTTGCTGACTTTGGTTTTGATCAAAAACTATTTGAAACACTTGAGAGAATGGGAATCAGCATTCCTTCTCCGATTCAAGATCAGTCAATTCCTGTTGTGATGAGAGGACAAGATGTTATTGGTCTTGCAGAAACAGGGACAGGAAAAACTGCTGCATTTTTATTGCCGCTTATTGAAAAAACGATTCATGATATGGATAGGCAGATTCTCATTCTGGCTCCAACACGTGAGCTTGCTATTCAAATCAATGATGAATTTAGAAAGCTTGCACGCCGCTACAGGATGTTCTCTACTGTATGTGTAGGAGGAATGAATATTAGACCACAAATCCAAGGTTTAAAACGACGGAATCACTTTATCATTGGAACACCAGGTCGTGTTATGGATCTTATTAAGCGAAATTCAATTCATCCTGATAAACTTACCGGAGTAGTATTGGATGAGGCTGACCGGATGCTCGACATGGGATTCATTAACGATATGAGATATATTTTAGAGAAAACTCCTAAGGACAGAGAAACATTGTTTTTCTCAGCAACAATGAATCAGGCTGCAGAGAAATTAGTTAAAGAGTTCCTTAACGATCCTGTGGTGATTTCTGTTAAAAAGAAAGACGTAACAAACTCAATTGAGCAAGATGTTGTGATGCATGGACATCATGACAAGTTTGATACATTGATGAATTTACTTGAAAAAGAAGAGTTTACTCGAGTAATTGTCTTTGGCGCAATGAAGCACTCGGTGCAAAAGCTTTCAGATGAGCTAAATATTCAAGGAATCAAGTCAGAAGCTATTCACGGTAATAAAGCGCATGTGCAAAGGCAGCGTGCACTTAAAAACTTTAAAGATGGACGAGCGAGGGTACTGGTTGCAACGGACGTTGCTGCTCGTGGTATTCATGTGGATGATGTATCACACGTAATCAACTACGATTTACCACAACAGTTTGAAGACTATGTTCACCGTATTGGTAGAACTGGACGAGGGACTAAAAAAGGTAAAGCACTTACTTTTGTTCCAGAGAGGCGTCGATAACGACACAATAACGCAAAAGACCCCATAGGGTCTTTTGCGTTACAACAGAGTTATTACGCTTTGACTGCCTGTGTCAGAGGAACAAGATAGGGTAACCAGTGTATTTTAAATGTAAAGTATAGTATACTTTTTATATGGATACAAAACTACAAGCGCCTACATCAATAGTTTTATTTGGAGGAACAGGAGATCTCTCCATAAATATGCTATTTCCAGCACTTTTTGATTTGTATGCGCATGATACTTTGCCACACGATACACAAGTGTTTGTGTATGCGCATACAGATATCACGACTGAAATAATGAGGGAGAGAGTTCGTGAGAAAATATTACATACACATAGTTCAAAAATACTTGAATACTTTCTTGAGCAGGTACATTATATTCAGGGTTCATTTGATACACCGGATGGTTATGCAAGGCTTAAAGAAGAGATGGACAAGAGAGATGGGGATGTGTGTTCAAATAAATTATTTTACCTTTCGGTCCCACCTCGTTTTTTTGATACTGTGTTTGAGGGGTTACGTGCAGTAAATCTACATGAACATTGTGATAAAGATTTTGGCTGGACTCGTTTATTGGTTGAGAAACCGTTTGGTCATAGCTTAGAGTCAGCCAAGAAGCTAGAAGCGGTCTTGCATACAACATTTGAACAAGATCAGGTTTTTCATGTTGATCATTATTTGTGTAAAGATATGGTCAGGAACATGATTAGCTTTAGGTTCTCTAATACACTTTTTGAGCCGTTGTGGAATAAAGAATACATAGAAAAAATTGTTATTAAGATGCATGAGAGTAAGGATGTCAGCACTAGAGGTGCGTTTTATGATCAGGTTGGTGCATTCAGAGATGTGGGACAGAACCACATGCTAGAGATGCTTTCTTTTGTTGCCATGGAACGTCCACGCAGTCTTAGTCCAAAAGATATTCAGCAAGCTAGGGCAGCTGTAGTCGATAATATGATTTTTAAAGGTGAACATACAATCAGGGCTCAGTATGAAGGATACAATGAAACACCAGGTGTTGCTCCTGGTTCACAAACAGAAACATTCTTTAAGATACATGCCTGTATTGCTAATGAGCGATGGAAGGGAGTCCCAATTGAATTTTCTGCCGGTAAAGGTCTTGGCGAAACCGAAGCGGTAATGCAGGTGGTGTTTAAGAGTACACCTTGTCTTTGTGTAGAAAAAGGAGATGGGCATAAGCATGAGAATGTACTAACTTTTTCTTTAAAACCGCAAGAAGAAATCACTCTAGGCGTGTGGACTAAAGTACCGGGGATTAAAGATTATTTACAGGAAAGAGTGCTACACCTTCCATATGCAAACACAGAGGGTGTTGCTGTGAAAGGCGCGTATTCGAAAGTGTTTTATGACGCAATTAGGGGAGATCAGACTTTGTTTAAAGGGCAGGAAGAGATTTATGCAGGATGGGCTTTTGCTGACAAGGTTCTTGAGGGACTGAGGGAGAAGACACTCATTAATTATAAGTTAGGCGAAACACCTACATAATCAATAACAATATGAAAAAAACAATATATTATTTTGGTCTAGGAAAAATGGGAAAAGCAATGGTTCAAAATCTTCATGAGAAAGGATGGAGCATTGTTGGATATGATGTATCAGAGGATACACGAAATGAAGTTCGAGGACTAGGTATCATGGTGGTAGATTCTGTCGAAGAGCTATTTGAAAAAAGAGAGGGGGAGATGACGATTTGGTTCCAGATACCGTATACATTTCTATCTGACATGTTGGATAAGATTGAGCCATATCTGCAGGCGGATGATACTATTGTTGACGCGGGTAACTCTCCGTTTAGGCTTGCTATAGAAAGGTCTGAGCGATTTAGCAAGTCTCATGTTGACTTTATGGATGTGGGGATCTCAGGAGGAGTAGAGGGCGCACGTAATGGTGCATGTCTCATGATTGGTGGGACAGAAACAACATTTAAATCACTAGAACGACTCTTCAGAGACATATCACGTCCAGAAGGGTATCAGTACCTAGGAAGGGCAGGAAGTGGTCACTACGTAAAGATGGTACACAATGGTATCGAGTACTCAATGATGCAGGGAATTGCGGAAGGGTTTGATCTTATGAATCAAAGTGAGTTTGATTTAGATTTGCAAGACATTGTGAGGATCTATCAACAAGAATCTATTGTGACGAGTCGACTCATTGGTTGGCTTGGAGAAGGGTTTGATACATACGGAGTTGCACTTGATGAGGTACAAGGAAGTGTTGGTGCACTAGGGGAAGGCCTCTGGACTATAGAGACGGCTCATGCATATGGAATCAAGATGCCAGCCCTTGAAGCTGCGTACGCAACGCGAATTGCAAGTCAAGCAAAACCAACATACAGAGGAAAATTACTACAGACAATGAGACAAATGTTTGGAGGTCATGTTGGAGTTAATAAAATACAATCATAAAATATGAATATTCCACAAATAAAAAAAATATACGATATCTCTTTGCCGTTATATGACGGGATGATCACATATCCAAACAATACACCATTTTCAGTAACTGAAAGAACGGTCTCAAGCGGATCTATTTTGGCTGAGATTATTATAGGTTCACATACGGGGACGCACACTGATTCACCCAGACACCAAGGTTGTGGAGACGTAAACGTAGATGATTATGCACTTACACATTATGTTGGAGATGCAGTAGTAATTGATTGCTCTCACAGAGGTCCAGGGGAAGTAGTTGAGGTTTCTGATGTACAAGACTATGACATATCAGGAAAGAGAGTACTTTTGAAGACAAGTAATTCAGGGAGGGGATTTGCTCAATTTTATGATGATTTTGTTGCCTTGGGAGGAGACACAGCGACGTACTTACGTAATCAAGAGGTTGTGCTAGTTGGCATTGACGCACTCTCAGTAAAGAAGCGAGGAGGTGAAGATAATCGGGCACATACTGAACTGTTGGAAAAGCAGATACCTATTATTGAAGGATTAGATCTGTCATCTGTTTCTGAAGGAGAGTACTTTTTGACTGCAGCACCCCTGTCGATAAAAGAGTCAGAAGGCGCACCACTCAGAGCATTATTGTTAGAGTTTTAATCATATATTTTATGTCTAATATAAAATTTACATTTAATGAATCAAGAGTTGCTAATGAGGTCATGCAATCCAGACAGAAGAGTTTAAGTGCTTATGTAGAGAGATTGAATACTATTGTTGCAAGTGGTGTTTATGAAACAGCAGAATCTTCGATAGTCGTTCCATCTGACACAGTAATTCTTGAGGATGTGATGACAATGATTGATCGGACATGCAATAGTAATCTTAAGTATATTTTTGTAGTTGGTATAGGAGGATCAAACCTCGGAACAAAAGCAGTCTATGATGCATTGGTTGGCCTCAACGATGGCTACAGAAAGAGAGTGCCTAATATTATTTTTATAGATACCATTGGAGAAAAACTATTTGAGATACTGCAAGATATTTGCAACGAATCTATAGTACACCCAGACGAAGTTCTTATTAATGTTATCAGTAAATCAGGTGGTACAGCAGAAACTATTTTTAATATAGAGGCACTGAACGCCATGCTTATAGAAAAGTTAGGAGGTGGAGTAAGAGATAGGATTGTTGTTACTACGAATGAAGGATCTGATTTATGGAATGCTGCCTTGAACTTACATATTCACGCACTCGCGATACCTGAGTTAGTGGGAGGTCGGTATTCTGTTTTTACAGCCGTAGGACTGTATCCTCTTGGTGCTGCTGGATTTGATATAGGATCGTTGTTGGCCGGTGCTCAAGACATGAGATTAGATTGTCTTAAATCCACTGAAAATCCAGCTGTAGATTCTGCAATTATTTCAGTCGAACAGTACACGCAAGGATTTAGTATCCATAATACTTTTATTTTCAAACCAGAGCTTGAGTCAATTGGACGATGGTATCGTCAGTTAATGGGTGAGAGTATTGGAAAGAGAAAAAATAGAGATGGAGAAGAGATTAGATCAGGGATGGTGCCTATGGTTTCTGTAGGGTCAACCGATCTACACTCGATGGCTCAATTGTACCTTGGGGGACCTAAGATAATTTTTCATCACTTTATTCATGCACATACAGAGACTCAGACAGTCATCCCTGATACAAGATTATTTCCGGACCTTGTATCAGACATTAATGGAGTTTCAAATAACAAGCTGATGCATGCAATCATGCAAGGGACGCAAGCAGCTTTTGTGAAGCAGGAGATTCCTTTCGTCGACATTACTTTTGAGCATGTATCCGAGTACACACTAGGTGAGTATCTTCAGTTCAGAATGATTGAAATGATGTATATCGCTGAGTTATTACATGTAAATGCTTTTAATCAACCAAGTGTCGAAGAGTACAAGATAGAAACAAAGCAAATATTGTCCACTAAGTAAGGATAATGAAACTGGTATAAAAAATAAACACCCAGGAGGGTGTTTATTTTCTTTTCTTAGAGAGGTCCAGTGTTTCATCTATTCTAATTTTTTGTACAAAGTCAGGAACGTGAGAAACCAGAAGCATTGTCCCTTCATACGTATCAAGTGCCTTTGCAATAATAGGGAGGTGACGGAAGTTGATATGATTGGTCGGCTCATCAAGAATCAGCAGGCCTGGTTCAAGTAGCACGAGCCGGGCAAACGCAACAAGGCCTTTTTGTCCTTCAGAGAGTACACCAATTTTTGATCCCACTACGTCTCCTGTGAGTAGGAATCCTGCTGCAACTGCTCGTATTTCTTCATATGATTTTTTCTGAGCCGCTTCTTGTAAACATTCAATGACCGACTGATTAAAGTCTAGGTTTGAAAAATCCTGTCTGTAGTATCCAATTCGTACACCTTCAGCAACAGTTTGACCGTTTGCTTCCCCAGAAGAGAGCGCTTCAAGAAGGGTAGTTTTTCCAATACCGTTTTGACCAATAATTTGAACATGGTCTCCGCGTTTATATACAAGCTCACAAGCAACCTCTTTCGGTTTGTGATCAATAATCACTTTGTATGAACTGAGCTCTAAGGTGTTTAGAGGAAGTTCTGTTTGTACAGGGATTGTGAACTTTCTAATCGTCTTATCTTCTTTACGGACATCGACTTTGTTTTCTTCGTAGTCTTCTACTTTTTCACGCATTTTTTTTGCGACAGCTCGAAGTCGACCTCCTTTGTTTGCAAATGCATTTGCTTTGTCTTTGTTTGCTTGGATTTCTTTTTCCAATTGAGCATTCTTTCTCATTTCTTTTGCAACACGTGCAGAAATCTCACCAACAACAGAAGTATAGTTACCATCGTATTGTTCAACTGTTCTTGTTTGCACGTTTAGGTACAGCACGCCATGAGTAAATGCATTTAAAAAGTCTGCATCATGAGAGATAACCAGCACAGTTTTTTTGTAGTCTTGTAGGAATTTAGTCAGGTGGTCAATTCCTTCTGTATCTAGGTTGTTGGTTGGCTCATCAAGCAGTAGAACGTCAGGGCTCTGAATAAGGGCAGACGCGAGAAGTAGCCGGGCTTGCTGACCTCCAGAGAATGCACTCATTTTTCGTTCTTTCAGTTCCGCTGATATTTCTTTATCATCTGTACCAAGATTTACTACCTTCAGGATTTCGTCAATTTTTGGGTCAATGTTATATACTTTTTCCGAAAAACATTTTTCAAAAAATTCACGCATAGAAAGTGACATTTCATCTTGAGGGATAACTTGTCTTGAGATTGCCATCGTTACTCCTTGGGTAATATTAATCTTTCCTTCTTCGGGTTTTAATTCACCAGTAATTAGCTTAAAAATGGTTGATTTTCCAGCACCGTTTTGACCCATTAGAGTCATCTTCGCCCCTCTTCTTACTGAAAAATTAGCATCCTCAAGAATTTTAGTTTTTGGATTGTGCTCATAAGTCACATCCGAGAAATTTATTGCTCTTCCGCCGTTTGACATAGTGTCTGCAAGAATACACTAGGGAAGTATTTTTATCAATAATGCCCGTAGATAACTACGGGCATTTATATTTTTATTATTTAGTTTAGAGCCGATCTCGTGGTTTTAGTGTTTTGAGGTCTAAGTTAGATGTAACTTTAAGCTCGTGTCCACGTAATTGTAGATTGAAACCGAGAGATATAACTTCGTATCGGTAGTCATAACCCTCTTCCGCGAAATCTTTCTTGATTTTTTCTCTGCGTGCAACTTCTTTTATAAAGAGCGGATCTTTTGTTGGATCACCTTTTCTGCCAGGTTTAGCAGCACCCTTCTTACGAGGTGAGGTACTTTTCTTGCCAACCTTAGTCTGGTTTTGTGGGATATGTCTATACGTCAGTGTTTCGAGATAGCCATCTTTTCTTGCAGCATGGTGAGCTTGGGGTCTGGCAGATCTGAAGTCGGCTTCTGAAGCAAAGAAGCTAGCAATCGTTCTAATGTTAGACTCAGAGAGTTCATTTATGGCCATGTGGTCCTCCTTGATTTGGCTAAATATAATATATATGAATAGTATTTTATGTCAATTTACTATTTCTGGTATAATCTTCATCATTGCTGGATCGTCTAATGGTAGGACTGCCAAGTTTTTACAGACTGGTACGTACTAGAAAGACCAGAAAGATAAGCAGACAGAACATAACTGTATAAAATATATTGCTGGATCGTCTAATGGTAGGACTGCGGTTTCTGGTACCGCCAATCGGGGTTCGAGTCCCTGTCCAGCAGCATTTTTCTAAGCCCTTGTCACCAAGGGTTTTAGAATGCGTGGAAAGGGAAGCTCGAACCAATTTAATAAAAAGAAAGCCCCGCAACTAGGCGGGGCTCTTAAATCTATGAGAGCAAGTTACCGTGGAATTGTCGCAGGTACTTCTTGAT
>CALGNJ010000022.1 GCA_937958705.1 Minisyncoccota bacterium
TTCCAGCCCAAGATGAGGGCTGGTTTTTTTATACACACATTATACACAATAAATCTTGATAGATGTCAAACAACAAGTAAACTACAGGAAGTTTATATATGTTGGCTATCAGAAAGCCACGCCTTTTACATGCGGCTAACTTCTGATTAATAATAACTATATATATGAATTTAGAACACGCACTTGTGGATTACCTAAGAACGTCAGAGATAACTCACAAAAAACAATCGAGGATAGGATATGAAAGTATTATCAAAAGATTTATCCAACACATCGGAGATCAACAGGTGGATGAAGTAGTAAGAGATGACATTATCGACTATATGTTGTATCTCAGGTCAAGAAATTTAACAAATACTACAATTTCACACCAAATTATAATTATTCGAAGTTTCTTCAAATTTCTTGCTAATATTCGGGGTTCTAAGCTATCCTTTAAGCCAGAGTTAATACCTATACCATTTTGCGATACAGCACCTCCTAGACGTGCAAATAAGGCGCAATTAGAGCAAATGAAGCAAATAACAGTCGGAAAAGCTAAGTTTTCACAAGAAAGAAACAAAATGATAGTATTTTTCTTAGTTTCTAGTGGTATACGAGTATCTGAACTTGTAAATTTGAAAATATCAGAAATGGACTTTGAAAATAGAGTTGCTGTAATACGATCTTCTAAAAACAATGAGCCAAGGCAAATATTCTGGAACTTAGAAGCTAGTCTGCAAATGTCCGCATATCTTCAAGAGCGAGACAAAATTGCGACAGACGATAATTTTATCGTAAATAATAGGGGAGGTGCAGCAACAACAAGATTAGTACAGAGGATCATTAAAGATCTTAGAGAAAAAGCAAAGATAAAACAACGTATTACTCCTCACACATTCCGACATACTTTCGCCATGGATGGATTAGATATGAACGTAAACCTTAGACACATACAGAAGTTATTAGGTCATAAAAACATACAGAGCACACAGAAATACTTAAACGTAAATGATGTGGAAATACGCAAGGTATATAAAGAAAGCTATGACTCCAATCAGCTAACATTGGTATAGAGCAACAGTTACAGAAGACATGAGTTATTCACAAAAGTAACTTGTGTTTTTTTGTTAGAGGAGTATTATTAGCTTATTGAGCTTTGACAACTAAATATCGACCACAAGTCCGTGTTCGGTATAAGTTATCAATTAATACGCTAAGGCGTTATTAAAAAATCTACTCTTTGTCGCAAAAGATATAGATTAAGATGATGACTTAAACCGCACGGCATGTGCGGTTTTTCTTTTATGAAAAATCACGCAGAGGTGGTCAGAAATAGAGGGTGACATTTTCTGCAGAATACAAAAACTTAACATCATATATAAACTATTGGAAATTAGTTATCACACCCTCTATCTCTGGCTATCTCAAGCCGGTAGGGAGAATGAGGTATCTTGAGATTTTATTCATTGTCAAAGCTGAGTAACGCTTTCACAGGGTATCTCATCCTCTCTATCGGTCATTAAGCAACGAAATAACTACTAAAAAACGATGAAAATAATAGAAATTGAGAAAAGAGATTGTGAGAATTGTATTGGAGATGGGCGAGTTGAATCAGGATATTACGCAGAAAATGATGAATTCATTCCAACCTCAACCGTTGAATGCGAAGAATGTTCAGGAACAGGAGAAGAGGTCGTAATGATTGAACCGTTCAGAGAATGGCTAATGGAAAACCTTATAAATTCACAAACTCATTAATATGAAAACAATTACACAAATGATAGTGATAGTAACTATCTTCATAGTTCTGCCTGTCGCTCTATTCGCCTTTACTGGCAACACAGAATACTGTGCAGAGCTATCAGATTATGAGCTAGAAAAGATTGAAAACTGGAACTGTCCAATAAATTAAGCAACGAAATAACTACTAAAAAACATGAAAAAAGTTACAACAACAAAAATTGGCGGTGGTGCTGATTACGCAAAAGTATCAGACCGACTGCTAGAGTTTAGAAAAGATTGCCCACGTGGATCAATCACTACTGAACCAGTATTAATTGAGGGAAAACTCTCTCACTTTATAGCAACTGTTATCAAAGACAGAGCAGATGAATATTCAGCTCAAGCAACTGGTACTGGATTCCTATATGAAGAAAAAGGAAAGAAGGCACTTGAGAAAGTGGAAACGATTGCTATCGGTAGAGCATTAGCCAACATTGGTTATGCAGCCGGTGGAGAGATCGCTTCTAGTGAGGAAATGGAACGATTTCTTGAAGATAAAGAAATTAAACTCTTTGAAAAAATCGAATCAATTACCGATAAGGAAGAACTAAGAACTTTATACGCAAACAATAAAGGGGCTGGTTCAAATGTATTAGCAAAAATCACAGAACGAGCAAAAGAGTTAGATGAAAATTCATAACTTTGAGCAAGGCACTGATGAGTGGTTTGCAATACGAAATTTGAGGGGAACTGGATCAAAAGCAACGGCTATAAGGGTTGCTGGTAAAGGACTTGAGACATTAGCTAAAGAACTTGTCTTAGCTCATTACAACGGAAGAAAAGACCATTACACCAGTCCAGAAATGGAACGAGGTAATGAACTTGAACCGCAAGCAAGAATGGCTTATGAGTTTGAGACTGGTAACTCTGTAAGAGAGGTTGGTTTCATTGAACACGAAACAAGTAAGCACGCTGGATGTAGCCCAGACGGTCTTGTTGGTGAAGACGGAGGAACTGAATTTAAATGTATCAATAGTAAGAAATACTTTGATTACATTATTGATGGACTTACTCCGGAAACTGGACACATGGACCAGATGCAATTCTGTATGTGGGTATCAAAACGTGATTGGTGGGACTATGGGGTATACAACCCTGATTTCCCACAACCAATATTAATAACACGTGTTTACGCTGATAAGGATATGTTCAAGAAGTTTGAGAAAGGAATTGAGAAGCTAGAAGAATTAATTAAGAAATATATAAAAGTTTATGAATCTAAACAAAGCAATGATAGTGGGGAGAATAACTAACGACCTACAACTAAAAACAACTGAATCAGGAAGAGAAGTCCTATCATTCAGCGTTGCAACTAACAGAAATTGGAAAGACCAATCAGGTCAAAAACAAGAACGTACTGACTTTCACAATGTAGTAGCGTGGGCAAATACAGCAAAAACTATCGCTGAATACATGGTAAAAGGTCAAGAAATTCTAGTCGAAGGTAGGTTAGAAACACGAGATTATGAGAAAGAAGGACAAAAGCACTATCGTACAGAAATTGTGCTAGATAGGTTTGAATTTGGAGCAAAGCCTCAAGGTTCAACTAATGCTCCTAAAGCTCAACCAGACGCAAAAATGGACGCATCAGGTGGTGTTGTGTTCCCAACAGAAGAAATTAACCCAGATGACATCCCATTCTAGTATGAACAACAAGAAAACAAAAAAGGTAAAAACAGAAAGCAAAAAACCAAAATCTGTATATATCTTGGAAGATGAAATTTACGAGACTCTTGAGAGTGCGATAAATGCTGCTGCTAGTGGAGATGAGATATTTGAGTGTACTGCCGTGCACACAGTATCTACAAAAACAACGGTCCGAAAACGAAACCCAATAAAAAGCGATGTGACTGAGCATTCTTTTGAATTGGATCGTTGGTCATTCTAAAAATTATTAATTATTAAATCTTTGTATGTCAAATCATAGTAAAGGATTCGTAATACTTCCAAGAAGTGTATTTGATTCTTGGGTCTTCACCGATCCATTTGTCTTCTACTGTTGGATGGATATTACGAGATCAGCAAATTTTCACGACGCAATTCAGGTAGTGAAAATGCAAAAAATCACAGTAAAAAGAGGTCAATGGGTAGCAAGCCAAAGGTTCTTAGCGCAACGCTGGAACTGCTCATTAGGGAAGGTAAACAAGGTTTTGAAGATGTTTATTGATGAACAGATGATTTCTGTAAACCGTGAACACTCAATATCGCTTATAACCGTTGATAAATATGACGATTATCAAGACCTTTCACAATACCGTGAACAAACTATGAACAAAAAAAGAACAAAAGCCGTAACGCAAATCGATACAAAGAGAAATAATATAAATAATATAAATAATATAACTAGCGAGGAAACCTCGCAAAAGTTAGACAAGGTTGTTAATGAAGTTTCAGAACTTATCGACTCATTCAAAGTTGTTAATCCAACAGCTTTCAAAAGGTGGTTCGGAAACAAGACTCAACGTGCTGCAAGTCAAGACCTGTTAGATAACTACTCACTAGAGCAAATCAAGAGAGTTATTAAGGTTTTACCGCAAACAAACAAAAAGCAGTATTACCCCACGATCACAACCCCCTTGCAGCTCAGGGATAAATGGTCAGCACTTGAAGCAGCCTTTGTAAGCCAAAAACAAGATATTAAAAGGAAAATAACAGTAATCTAGTATGAAATATTTCTACATAATCAGTCGAAAAGGTTTAATAACCGAGGTTGAATATTCGCAAGATAGATACGAGAAAACACTCAAGGCTTGGGAATCAGGTGGAATACTTTTGATTAAACCCGCTGGTTGTGAAAACCCTGTCGGACTAAACACTGCCGATATATCTTACGTTTTGGATAAACAAGCCTATGAAAATTACATCTCATCAGCACAACCGAAGATGTGGCTGCAAGATGGGATATGGAAAGACAAAGGAGGAAAGATACGTCTTGAACCCTGGAAGCAGTTGGAAGTAGATAAGGTTTTGAAACTAAAAGAGGCTGAAGATGAAATAGATCCTAAAGCATCTAAAAAGTTTTTGAAAATGATGGCTGACTTCCACAAGTCAAAAGGTTGGGCTTAACCACTTTCGGGTGGTGTTGGAATTACAAATAACTCTAGTCAAGTGATGCTGATGAGATAAACATTTGTAGTTCTTACACCGCTAGAAATGGCGGTCCCACTTAATCTTGAGTGTGGGCAAGATCTCAAGGTTCGCTTGCTTTTGCAAGTGATAGTTAATAGGCAATCAAATTGATCCAGGGAGAATAATCAATCTACTACTTATCCTTGGTGAGATTAGTTTGTTGACAGTAAGTCCGCTAGACGGCATGTCCCTTATCCCTCGTGGGTAGGGTGGTGAGCAGGCAGTCCTTTGATGGAAATAGTGAAGGAGTCTGAACGTGTATAGTCGTGCTGAAAAGGTAAGGTTATGCACCTAGAAGTACCAGAGAATTACCATTGAGAGCGCAGTCAAAGTAGGACACGTACGAATGCTTGACTAGCGGTTCATAAACTCGCAACTATGTCGTACCCAGTGCCTTAGTTGTGCTCACCACTCTGCACATGCAGAACATTATTAGCTCATTGAAAATTAAATATGGCACAACGCAGTAATACGCAAAACAAAGCTATGCACAAATACTTCGACCTTGTAGCAGATGCACTTAAAGAAAATGACATAACCATGCAAGCGGTTTATGAAGTGAATGAAGTTGAGATCGAACCAAGTACAAAAGCGATAAAAGAAGTATGGCGAGGAATACAAGATGCTGCACTTGGTAAAGACAGCACAGCAGACCTAGATACCGCAGAAGTAACGAAGATGTATGACACGTTCAACAAGATGCTTGGTGAAAACTTTGGTATCCATGTTCCATTTCCAACTAACGATTATTACCGACATGAAAGTTAAAAAAGATGTTCTAAGGTCACACGTCAGACTTTTCTTAATGGCAGGTATCAATCCGGAAAGAAGAGCTATCTTAGAGTTTACTAAGTCAATGGCAAGACAAAGGTCGACAGCAGGTTTTAAAAATTATCGACTAGATCTACTAAGAGAACTCTGGGAGTACGAAAGAGACGCTATTCCTATTCGACCTGGCTGTCATATGGGGAAAGTCGCCAAGATAGCTAAGGAATTAATAGATAACAAAGAATCTTATGAGTAAAAACAAACCACGAATAGGAATAATGGACCTTGAAAATGCACCGCACTCAGCACTGGTGTGGAGTACATATAACATTGACAGGATTGCTCACTTATCTGAAACAGGATATCTACTTTCTTATGCGATTAAGGAGCTTGGCTCAAAACAGACTAAAGTCAAAGCGTTATGCGATTACAAAGGATATAAGTCGGGTAACGATTGCGAAGAACAACTAGCAAAAGACTTGTGGAAAGACCTAGACAGTTACGACATCATCATTGGTCACAACATGGACCGATTCGATATGAAAAAGGCGAATGCAGCATTTTATAAATATGGGTTAGGGAAACCATCTCCTTATGCAACTGTAGACACACTGAAAGTTTCAAGGCGCAACTTCATGCTTCACAGTAACAAGCTAGACGATCTATTGGGACTAAGACAAATCGGGCAAAAACTTAAACATGAGGGTATGGGACTTTGGGTTAAGTGTATGCATGGAGACAAGACAGCTTGGCGGAAGATGATTAAATACAACCGGATTGATGTTATTGAGACGGAGAAATTATACGTAGACATGCTTCCGTGGATTGAGAATCATCCGAATGTGGCGGCACTATCAGGGGAAGACTTAGGACTTGTTTGTAATACATGCCTCAGTGACAACTTGATTAAACGTGGACTTACAAAACCTACTGCGGCAGGAATGAGAAAGCAACGGTACAAATGTGGCGATTGTGGGAAATGGCTACAAGGTGCTGTTGTTCAGAAAGCATTAGTAATTAGAAATGATAAGTAGGTATGAGAAAAATAAAACTAATACTGAAATGTTTGAGATTTGATGCAAGAGACGAAAGACAGAAGATTGCTGATGGATATGTGGTTGCTCTCAATAAAAAACGATACTACAGGAAATTATGCAAAACACATGGCGAGAGGTGTTGTCACTGTGGGTCAAAAGATCAATTAACGATGGATCACATCATCCCACAACTCACACTTCGAGGATTAAATCTCAGAAAGATAGATAGATGGAGTGATTTTGAGAACCTGCAACTACTTTGTGCAGAATGTAACCACAAAAAGGGTAGTTATTTGGAAGTTGATAATCCTAAAACAAAAAAACTATTAATAAAATACATTAACCAATACTTATAAAATGCAAGAAACTATAGTAATTGGAATCACAGGTAAAGCAGGATCAGGAAAAGACGAAGCGTGCAAGATGATCTACACAATGAAAGAAGGTGGTCGATATGTCAACCACTTGTCATTCGCAAGCACAATTAAAAACATGGCACGAGTGGCTACTGATTGGGATGAACCAGCAACACGGGAAGACAAAGAAGCTATTGATCCAAAATGGGGGATGTCACCAAGAATGTTTTGGCAAGAGTTGGGATCATGGGGAAGATCAAAAGACCCAGATTTCTGGATTAAAGCACTGCAAACTGAGGTAGACAAGAACAGCACTCAGACCGTAGTCATTACAGATGTTAGATACGACAACGAAGCTCAATGGATTAAAGATATGGGCGGAATTATTTGGGAAGTAGTGAGAGATGATGCACCAGAGGTAAGAAAGCATGAGTCTGAGAATGGAATTATGAGAAAACATATTGACTTCACGATTGAGAACAATGGAACATTAGAGGACTTGCAGAAGGGTGTTGGTGAAACTTGGTCAAAGAGCATGAGGAAATTAGCAAGAGATATCGAGGGCAGGGTAATAACTAAATAACTATGAAACTAACTAGATACAAATTTATTCCACTATTTATCGCAATAGTCGCAGCAGGGTTTTTCTTATTCAAACCAGCAGACTTAACAGGGCATGCAACAGCG
>CALGNJ010000023.1 GCA_937958705.1 Minisyncoccota bacterium
CAGGTATAATGTAAATAGGTCGGATGTTCACAAATTTTAAAACGTACGTTTTCAAATTTATTTGTTTGTAGAAAGAATTTGTAATTCAATCTACATTATTGTTATTAGAAATTAATATATTTCACTATGATTACGAAAAAAGTATTTACACTTATCGAACTTCTAGTTGTAATCGCTATCATTGGTATTCTATCCGCGGTAGTTGTTACTTCACTTACAGGAGCACGACAAGACGCAGCAGACGCACGAGTTGTAGCTTCAATGCAACAATTCCAAACAGCAATGACACTTAACGTGACAGATGCTGGTCTGTTCCCAGGAAATGGAGACATTGACGGGTATGACTTTGCAGCACTTGAAGCCATTGATGGAGTTGATGCTTCAGGAGTTGCAGCAACAGCATCGTCAACATACTGTGTTGACTACACTCTTGTATCAGAACGAACTGATGCATCAGAGACTCACTACGTTGTTGACCAATCAGGAGCACGATACGCAACTGGAGCTTGTTCATAATATTAATCTCACGATTAATATTACAAAAAACACCGCACGGTGTTTTTTGTTTGCATAAAATATATAGATTGGTATGATACTCGTATCAAAAGGCCAAAGACAGGGAGTGTCTGAAAATGCAGTTTTCAGACTTAATTTCTTCCCGAGGTCGAGTCTCACACTGACGCCTTTTGAAAGGCGTATTTTTTATACAAAAGTACGTCATTAGATAACAACATCTTATGGCATTAACAAAAGATAGAAAAAAAGAATTACTTGAAAAAGCACAGGATATTTTTGCTAACTCAAACTCAGCAGTTTTTGTAGAAACAAAAGGACTTGGAGCCAATGATTCTAACGTGATGCGAGCAGAAATGACTGGAGAAGACGTTGGATACTCAGTTATTAAGAAGACCCTTACCAAGCTAGCGCTTGAAGGGACTGATGTAACAGGAGTACAACCAGAATTTCCAGCAGAGCTTGCTATTGCGTATGGAGAAGATTTGATTGCACCAGCCCGTCTGGTTCGATCATACGAAAAACAGTACAAAGAAAATATTTCTATTCTCGGAGGAATTTTTGAAGGACGATACATGAACAAAGCTGAAATGACTGAGATTGCTGATATTCCAGCAACACCAGTACTTCGAGGAATGTTCGTGAACGTGATTAACTCACCAATCCAAGGAATGGTAGTTGCACTTTCAAAGATCGCAGAGAAGAAAGCGTAATTAATAACTAAATAATTTACTATGACTGAAGAAGAAGTAAAGACCACAGAAGAAGCTGTAGAAGAAACACAAGCTACAGAAGCACCAGCTGCAGAAGAAGCAAAAGAAGAAGTTGAAGAAGCTGCACCCGTTGCAGAAGAAGTAGCTGAAGATGAAGGAGCTGACGTAGAAGTTCCTGCAAAATTTGAAGCAATTGTAAAAGCAATTGAAGAAATGTCTGTATTGGATCTTAACGAACTAGTTAAACTATTCGAAAAGAAATTTGGTGTATCAGCAGCTGCAGTAGCAGTAGCAGGTGGAGCCGGAGCAGATGCAGCAGAAGAAAAGTCTGAGTTCGATGTAGAACTTACAGAGGTTGGAGGAGCTAAGATTGCCGTTATTAAGGCAGTTAAAGCAGCTCTAGGTCTTGGGCTAAAAGAAGCTAAAGAACTAGTTGATGGAGCTCCAGCTGTTCTTAAAGCTGGAATGAAGAAAGAAGACGCAGAAGCACTAAAGGCTGCCATTGAAGAAGCTGGAGGAAGCGTTGAATTAAAATAAGGAATATTACGTGAGCGCCAGCTCATGTAAGATGACTATATTTAATTTACATAGCATTCAATTTGAAATAGGGAGCGAATGTGACCATATTTCAAGAATGGTATGCGAGCTTAATACAAAAGACTATCCATTTGGATAGTCTTTTGTTAGACGACCATATGAAGCTTATGTCGTACTGAGTAAAATAACGAACGTATGTGAGTATGTTTTAGTACAGTGCCGACTAAATTAAAATAATTTTCTTTTAGGCATATCTTTCGAAAAAGCCACCAATATGGTGGTTTTTTCTCGCTAAAAAGCGTTCGTTAGTAGTTACTCACATATTGTTCAGAGAGAACTTAATCGTTCTGTTGACATGCAAAACTTGTATGCTAATATACCCGGTATTCACATCTTGCTGGGGAATTATTCGGATAAAAGAGTTTCCGACACTGAGCACCCAGGTTCACAAGATTCTGATTTATATTTATAACAACTCTATGACAAGATCAATTAAAAAAGGACCATATGTAAACCCAAAAATCTTGAAGAAAGTTCAAGGGGTTAAGCCAGCGGATGCAGGTATTATTAAAGTGTGGGACCGAGCGTGTATGATCCATCCAGATATGATTGGATTTAAGTTTGGGGTACACAACGGTAAAGACTTTATCGAAGTGACTGCGACAGAAGACATGGTGGGGCACCGGCTAGGAGAGTTTTCTGAAACTAAAAAGTTCTGGCGACACGGAGGTAAGATGCAGAAGGAGCTTGATGTTAAGAAGAAAGAGGCAGAAATTGCAGCAGCTAAGGCAGCTAAAAACTCATAATAACGAATTATTACTACTACTATGAAAAACGTAACAGCACAGGTAAAAAACTATAGAGCAGCACCACGAAAGGTAAGACTTTTGGCTGACTTTGTACGTGGAAAAGATGCAAAAAAAGCACTTGCAGAACTACAATTCGTTAATAAGAGACACGCTCCAGCTTTGGTAAAAGTAATTGCTTCAGCAATCGCTAACGCAAAGGAAAACACAGATTTAGACACTAACAACCTAGTTATCTCAGCAATTGAGGTGCAAGAAGGTAAGACAATGAAGCGTTTCAGAGCCGGCTCAAACGGACGAGGGCTTCCACTACGAAAGAGACTGTCTCATATTTCAGTAACATTAACAGAAAAAACAAATTAATCTTCGCTTATGACAAAAATAGTACACCCATACGCACACCGGCTAGGAGGATCAGGAATCCGAGACTGGAAATCTAGATGGTCTTCAGCAAACGGAGATTATGTTACATTTCTGAAAACTGACACATTTGTACGTGAATATCTTGAAAAAGAGCTTGCGGGTAAATATGTATCTGATATTGAGATTGAACGTGACGACAAAAACTATAAAGTTATTGTTAAAACTTCACGATCAGGAATGATTATTGGTCGAGGGGGAGATGGAGTTGAAAAAATTAAAAAAGGAATGGTAGCAATGCTTAAGAAGAAATCAATTGAGCTTCCAGCAAACATCCGTATTGAAGTTGATGATATTAAATCACCAGACTCGGACGCAGGTATTGTTGCAGCACAAGTCGTAGAGGGTCTAGAAAAACGGCTTCCATTCAGGAGGGTTCTAAAAACAACAGTAGAGAAGGCAATGGCTAACCGAGATGTACTTGGAATTAAGGTTTCACTTTCTGGACGTCTTGGAGGAGCGGAAATGGCACGAAAAGAATACCTTATTAAAGGTCGATTGCCACTTCAAACATTCCGAGCTGATATTGACTACCGTCACGTTGAAGCCAACTTGGCATACGGAGTTATCGGAGTTAAAGTATGGATTTATCGAGGTGATATCTTCGAAAAGAAAAAGTAAAATTACCAGCCAACCACACTTTGTGTGTGCGGATCATAATTTAGTGGCAATTACTATCTAAATTATGATCCGCGCCTGTAAAGGTACGGTTTCCAAAAACACATATAATTATAAAAACATGTTATTCCCAAACAAGGTAAAACACAGAAAATGGCAAACAGCCAGAAAGCACGTAGCAAAGCGTGGGGTTGCTTCTCGAGGTAACACTATTGCATTTGGTGCATATGGTCTAAAAGCTGTAACACAAGCTCGAATTACTTCGAACCAAATTGAGGCTGCACGTAAAGTTATTAAGCGAACAGTAGGAAAAACAGGACGTGTATACATCCGAGTATTCCCTGATCGTCCAGTAACTCAAAAAGCTGCAGAAGTAGGTATGGGTAAAGGTAAAGGTGCTCCAGTAGGATTCTGCTTTGATGCACTTCCAGGGCGAGTACTGTTTGAAGTTGCAGGAGTTTCAGAAGAAATAGCGCGTGAAGCACTTAGAAAGGGAGGTACAAAAATGCCAAACAAGACTAAGGTAGTAGCACGAGTATAATTAAACCTTTATTATGAAAAGCACAGAACTACAAAAGAAAAAGGATGCAGACCTGTTAAAACTGCTAGTTGAGAAGAAAGAAGCTCTACGTGAGCACTCTTTTGGAAGCGCTGGTGCTTCTAAAGGAATTTCTCCTCGAAACACACGAAAAGATATTGCAAGAATTCTTACTGAGATGACAGCTCGTAAGGCTAACGCCAAAAACGACTAATCGAATACATAGCTTATGTCAAAACCAACTAAAAAAGAAAATAGTAACCCAAGAAAACTTACAGGAGTTGTTACATCTACAAAGATGCAAGACACTGCAGTTGTTACAGTTGATCGATATGAGAAACATCCAAAATACGGGAAGTTTATCAAGTCGTCAAAAAAGTACTCAGTACATAACCCAGAAAACAATGTTTCAGAGGGAGACAAAGTTATCATCATGGAAACACGACCAATTTCAAAAACAAAGAAATTCGTAATTGTTTCTGAATAATCACTCATTAGTAGCATAATCAACATAATATGATTCAACCACAAACAATAGTTAAAGTAACTGATAACTCTGGTGCAAAAATTGCACGAGTGTTTAAAGTGCTTGGAGGTTCAAAACGTCGATACGCTCGAATTGGTGATGTCGTTGTAGCATCAGTACAAGTTGCTGAGCCACGAAAACAAGTTAAGAAAAAAGACGTTGTATATGGAGTAGTTGTACGTCAAAAACAACCAATGCGAAGAAAAGATGGTTCATACATCTACTTTGATGAAAACGCAATTGTTATCATTGACAAAGACGGTAAGAAACAACCAAAAGCCGGACGTGTATTTGGACCAATTCCTCGAGAGATTCAAGAGGCTGGATACCAAAAAATCGCATCACTAGCACCTGAGGTTGTGTAGAACTATTACTAATCTATTTATAATCAATCATGAACGTAAAAAAAGGAGATACAGTAAAACTACTTGCTGGAAAAGATAAAGGAAAGGAAGGAGTTGTAACTAAAGTTCTTATTAAACAAGGAAAGGCGGTTGTTGAGGGTCTAAATATTTACAAACGACACATTAAAAAATCAGTTAATGGGGGCTCAACAGGTCAAATTGTTGACTTTGCTGCACCTATTGATGCATCTAATCTTAAAGTTACTTCAGCAAAGAAGGCAGCTACTAAGAAAAAATAATACATTACTATGCAATCAGTACAAGAAAAACAACAAAGTGCATTTGATACATTAAAAGATGCATCAGGATACACAAACAAAATGCAAGCACCTAGAATTACACAAGTGGTAGTTTCTACAGGTGTGGGTAAGATTAAATCAGACAAACACAAACTGAAAGTAATCGAAGACAGGCTAGCAAAAATTACAGGACAGAAAGCATCAATTGCCTCTGCAAAGAAATCAATTGCTACATTTAAAACACGAGAGGGAGATATTGCAGGTTACAAGGTTTCTCTGCACGGACCACGAATGTACCAGTTCTTAGATAAACTTATTAACATCTCGCTACCTCGAACGAAAGACTTCCGGGGAATCAATCGAACGGTTGTTGATGAGATGGGAAACATGACTATCGGAATTAAAGAGCATGTTATTTTTCCAGAGACAGGTGACGAAGAATTGCGAGACGTATTTGGTCTAGCGATCACTATTACTAGTACTGCACCAAACCGAGAAGAAGCATTCCGATTCTTTGAACATATTGGAATCCCATTCAAGAAGGAAGAGGTCTCAGCTTAGTGCGCGAGATTGTAAACGTGATATAAAAAATTACTATGAAAAAAGAAACACACCCAGAATACAATGAGGCAGTCGAAGTAACATGTTCTTGCGGACAAAAGCATGTTGTCGGATCTACAAGTAAAGAACTGCGAGTAGAAATCTGTTCAAATTGTCATCCGTTCTACACAGGGCAAGAGAAGTCTCTTGATACTGCTGGACGAGTTGACCGATTCAACCAACGATTTGCTAAAAAAGACTAGGATTTTCCTAAAACGAGCGACTTACTTTGTCAGCCTCATGAATAATTTTCTCACCGTACTAATGTACGACTTGAAAATTATTCACTTGCTTCCGCGTAATTCATCTCGTTTAAGAAAAATCTCATTCAAATAATATACAAAGACCGCTCAGTTCTGACGTTACGTAGTTACATTCAGTTGTAACTGTCACGCATCGTCAGAACTGAGCGGTCTTTGTTAGCTATTTTTTGTCAAAATCAGCACTCTGTCTTTCTTGTATTGGTCCTGGAGGTATGTGTGAGACCATTGAGGCTTGTTTTTTAGGTATTGGTCGATGAGATCGGTTTGCCACGGGTCAAACTCTATCCATATTTCTCCTCCAGTCTTTAAATATTCCGCTGATTCATCAATGAGTTGATACACAAACAAGAGCCCTTGTTCTGGTGCAAACAGCGCAACGTGGTCTTCGTTATCAAGTACAGATGACTGCACGACTTCTTCTCTGGCTGCGTCTATGTAAGGAGGGTTCGCTAAAACATAATCGTATGCTTTCTTAGGAATGTCTGAGAATACATCAGACCGGAACAGGTCAGTATTAGTAATACATTTATTATGAGAAGTGTTTTGCAAGATTTGTTTGATATTTTGTTCCTGCAATTCGCCTATCGTCACGTGTGACTGTAGATGTGTAGCACAGGCAATCCCGATACATCCCGACCCAGCAAATATATCTAATAGTTCTAGGTTGCGAAGCTCAGTTTCGGAATATTTTTCTTTCTGTCTTTTGATGAATATATCTACCCAGTATTCGGTCTCAGCACGCGGGATAAGTGGCTTTGATGAGAGGTCTATGTGACAACCTAGAAATTCAATATTTCCGATAAGGTACGCAACCGGAACACCTGCTTCTAAAAGTTTGCATTCCGCTTCGTATTCATTAGATTGTATGCCGCTGTATTTTTCAGCCAGTAACCATTTTTTTTCTTGAGAGACGATACTATTCATGAACGTTAGTATACCAACTCAGACGCAAATATCTGAAAATCAAATAGTTAAGCCACGGCCGCAGCTTAACTATTTAATTAGAGTGATTTGTTTGTAACTGAACCATCTATCCGCGGCCGCGGATAGATGGTTCAGTTACAAAGCGAAGGGTCGAGCGTGGATATATGAGCAGTGAGGGAGAACAGACTATTTATCAAGGTCTTTGCTATAATAACCCTCATTATGGCAGAGCAAGACAAGCAATCTACTTCAGATTTTGATATAGAACAATACATTGAATCACCAAGAACAAAATTTTTGGCCGAAGAATATAAACGACTAGACTCCCAGAGAAAAGAGGCTGTTGAACTTGCCGAAGATCCTGAGATGCAAGCAATGGCACAAGAAGACATTGAAGAAACAGAGAAACTAATGACAAATGTTCAGGGTCAAATTTTAGAAATAGTAGAAAAAGAAAAAGAAGAAGAGCGATTTCCTAATGAGCTGATCCTTGAAGTGCGAGCAGGTGCGGGAGGCGATGAGGCTTCATTGTTTGCAGGAGAGTTAGCATCAATGTATCAACGATATATTGAAAGCAAAGGGTGGTCGTTTTCTATTGTTGATACTTCGGTCTCAGACGCAGGGGGATATAAAGAAGCTTCGTTTGAGGTAAAGGGTCTAGATTGCTACAGGACACTCCGATATGAAACAGGTGTACACAGAGTACAGCGGATCCCAGCTACCGAAAAAAATGGTCGAGTGCATACCTCAACAGCAACAGTTGCCATCATGCCTATTCGTAAGAAAATTACTATTCAGGTTAAGCCTGATGACCTAGAGCGAGAGACTTCACGTTCAGGAGGGGCTGGAGGACAATCAGTAAACAAGGTGGAGTCGGCAGTACGATTGATTCACAAACCAACAGGTATTTCTGTGCGGAGCACCTCAGAGAGAACACAACTTAAGAACCATGAAAAAGCAATGTCATTGCTACTATCGCAATTACAACAAATGTACGATGATGCAGAAGATGCGAAACACTCACAGAACAGGAAGGGTCAGGTTGGAACAGGAGATAGATCTGAGAAGATTCGGACGTATAACTTCCCACAGGACCGAGTAACCGATCATCGAATCAAAGAGTCGTGGTCTAACCTTGATAAAACAATGACTGGAGACATCCAGAAAATCATTGATGCCATTGAAAATTTTGAAGAATAAATTGACACATCTAATTTTTTGGCTATAATAATTTGTGGTCAACAACAAAAGAATTATATGACCTATAGAGAAAATTGGGGTAAATATGATAACCATTCTACACCATGCGGTGCTCGAGGGTGCAAAACCTGTGAGCGCAAAAATCAAGAAGGAGAGCTTGCCATTGGCAAGCCTTTTATTTTGTTACAATACCGGTCATGTTTAATTTCGATATAAAGAAAAAACTCCAAGATAAAAATGGAAAACAATTTCTCGGGCGTGCTGCTGTGTACGAAACACCTCATGGACACATTAAAACGCCAGCTTTTGTAACAGTAGGAACAAAGGCGGCTGTAAAGGGAGTAACTGTCGAGATGATGAAAGATATGAATGCACAAGTATTTTTGGCAAATACATATCATCTACACATTGCTCCTGGAGAAGAGGTGGTTAAGGCTGCAGGAGGTCTACATGCATTTGCAAACTGGCAAGGCCCCATGATGACTGACTCAGGTGGATTCCAAGCCTTTTCGCTTGGGGCGGCATTTGGAACAAACGTTTCAAAGATAGCTACAAACGATTCGGGATATGTACAAGAGAAAAAGAACCAAGTCTCAAACTCCATGGCCAAGGTGACCGAAGATGGTGTGGAGTTTCGTTCATATAAAGATGGGTCAAAGATATTTTTTACACCAGAGAAGTCTATGCAGATTCAGCAAGACCTAGGGGCTGATATGTATTTTGCATTTGATGAATGTACCTCACCACAAGCAACGGCCGAGTATCAGCGAGAAGCTATGGAGCGAACTCACCGGTGGGCCAAGCGTTCACTTGATGAGCATAAACGCCTGGAAAAGAAAAAGACAGGCATCATCAATACACTAACTAAAAAAGTAAAACCGCCCCAAGCATTATTTGGAGTAGTTCAAGGAGGGCAGCACTTAGACTTACGAAGAGAGTCAGCAAAAACACTAGGAGCAATGGACTTTGATGGATATGGAATTGGAGGATCATTTACCAAAGAAGACATGCAACGTGCAGTCGGAACCGCATGTGCAGAGCTGCCAGAAGATAAGCCCAGGCATATGTTGGGAATAGGGGAGCCAATTGATTTTTTCTTGGGTATTGAAAATGGTATGGACTTGTTTGACTGTGTTGCTCCAACACGAATGGCTCGCCATGGATCTGTTCACACTAAGTTAGGAAAAGTAAATATAAAAAATGCACGATTTAAGACGGATTTTACTCCAATCGAAGAGAGTTGCGAGTGTTACGCGTGTCAAAACTATACTAAGGCATATATCTGTCACTTACTCCGGGAGAAAGAGATGCTCGGGGCTACGCTTGCTTCCGTTCATAATCTACACTTTGTAACAAAATTAGTAGATGATATCCGCCAGGCGATTCTGGACGAAGAATTTTTTGATTTTAAGAAAGAATTTGTTAAAAACTACTATGGGGACAAATAGCTCTGTTTTGCTCTAATTATTGGTATACTTTTACTATATTAGTTAAATTTAAAATATATGAAAGGTTTTGTAGACGATTTCAAAGCATTTGCCATGAAAGGAAATGTGGTTGATCTTGCCGTAGCGGTAGTAATTGGTGCAGCATTTGGGAAGATTGTTTCTGCTCTTGTAGAGAACATTATTACTCCACTTGTGGGAATGATTCTAGGAGGGGTAGATTTTTCAGGATTATCATTTGCATTTGGAGAAGCTGTATTTACATACGGCGCATTCATCCAAGCAACAATTGACTTCTTAATTGTCGCACTTGTACTATTCTTTGTTGTACGAGCACTGGCTAAATTAGACAAAGAAGAAGAACCAGCAGCAGACGAGCTAAAAGCTCCAACGCAAGAAGAACTTCTTACAGAAATTCGAGATTTAATGGCCAAAAAATAAGTAGCCATACTCGCTATAGACAAGAAACCAAGGATTTACCTTGGTTTTTTGATTTTTATACAATGTATTCTGAGGTTAAAAGTATGTATTTTTCAATACTATGCTTGTGGACAAGTGGATAAGAATGCCAAGATTAATAGTATTATATAGAAGTTATACGTCTGGATCTCAACTTAGAGTTTACGTGTATTTTATTATTATTTATACAATTTATTTATGAAGTTTTTACTAAAATTATTAATTACAACTGCTATGGTCGCGTCAGCCTCCGTGGCTTCAGCTGCATTTACGAATATTGATTGTTCTGTGCTTGCAGACAGACAAGTTCTTGGAGGAGGTGCTCCTAATGAGCTTCCTCAGGCAGATTGTGAATTTATTCAATCTATCTTTGACAATACAACCATGACAGACAGCACAGGGTGGGATACAGCTGATGATATAAATAACTGGTATGGTCTTGAGCGAACAACTACTGGGGAACTACGTTTTGTAGACTTACAAAACAATGGAGTAACAGGTGATGCGTCACTATTTACTAACCCATCGACTGTTGCCGGATTAATTCGTCTTGACTTGCGAAACAACTCATTGACTGGTGATATTGAATCATGGGACTTTTCAGGGTTAACGTCATTTAATACATTGCGATTAACAAATAATGGAACTGGACTTATCGGAGATATTTCAACTTGGGTGATGCCATCTACTATGTTGTTTTTCCAGATTGGGGACAACGGATTCACAGGAGATATGACCAACTATGACACACAGTTACCTGCAGGTATTAGAAGCTTCAGTATCGGGAACAATGATTTTGTTGGTGATTTAACTAACTGGGACGTTTCAGGGCTTCACCTAGGTAATGGTCTTGTACTTGCATCAAATGAGTTTGAAGGAGATTTAGGTGCATGGACATTCTCAGCAACACAAGGAGCTCTTGTTCTTTCTGATAACAAATTCGACGGAGATATTCCTGATTTTACTGGATTCCCAGGGGCACTATTATCACTTGGTCAAAACAAGTTTATTGCGAGCACGCCAGCAAAAGATGCAGCAGCCGATGCAGCAGCAGGTGGAGATATTTCAGTTACACAGACAGTACCACCTGTGATTTCTGACGTACTTCAGGCGTCAGCATCAAGTGCGGTGGTTCAACTTGTGCCATATGAGTATGGTGCAGTGGGAGACTTTAACGTGTTGTATGGAACAACTATGAGTGGTCCATACACGACAGGTCCTGTAACAACGGCTCGTTCAGCAGGTGTTAACCTTGCGATTTCAGGTATTGTGCCAAACACAGTATATTATGGAGTCGTTGAGGCTGATACACCAGCAAACGCAGGAGGGAATGTTTTGGTGGCTACATCAACAGAATTTTTGATGGCAATCCAAACAGCTCCGGACTTAGCAACAGCTTCTGATAATGGAACATCTAACACAGACAATGTTACATCAGTTACAACACCAACTATTGAAGGTGAATGTATTGCAGGTGCGACAGTTGAGCTATATATTGATGGTGTGGCGACAGGAGACACTGGAGTTTGTACAGCAGCTGGAACATATTCAATTGGATTAACTACAGCACTAGCTGTAGGAAATACATATGATATTACCCACACACAAGAAGACGCAGCAACAGGACTTGATCTTGATGAATCACCAGCAGTAGCAATTTCAATTACTGCTCCGGTTGCTACATCAAGTGGAGGTGGAGGAGGAGGTTCTAATAAAGCATGTCGAGATCCAGAAGCACTCAACTACAAGACATTTGGTAAGTCAGATCCAGACCGATGTATTTACGAAGAGTCAACAGAAGAGAAAGTTGATAATATTGTAAAAGACAATGAGAAGGATGAAGAATCAGATGATTTAGTAGAGCGATTACGTGCGCTCCTTGCACAAGTACTTGCGGCAAAAATTACTGGTGTTGAAACATCAGCTACGTGTCCAGCATTCACACAGTACATGCGATTTGGAGACCGAGATGGTGCTCAGGCACTCTCACGACAAAACGTTGGAGTATCAAGCACAATCTCTCAAGTAGCTAAGCTACAAAAAGAGCTTAAAGCACAAGGATTGTACAATGGTCCTGTTACTGGATTCTTTGGTGTTCAAACACGTGCTGCTGTAAATGCGTGGCAAGTGAAGCACGCATCAGAGGTACTTACACCATGGGGACTACAAGGTCCAACAGGATGGTTCTATCAATCATCAGAGAGGTGGATGAACGAACTAAAAGGATGTTCTGATTCAGTACGACTAGATAACGGAGTTCAGTTAAACTAGTCTTACCTATCTCACACGATTCAAAAAACCACTGCAGTACGCAGTGGTTTTTTGATTGTGGATAAATCTAATTTTGTGTAGAATGGCACTAATTATGTTGATACTACTCTCACCTTCCAAGACACAAGATATCGAGACATTGCCTCCCACGGAGCTTTTTTCTGACCCGCTCTTTGAAGAAGAGCGATGGCACCTAGTTCGTAAACTTAAAGAACTCTCACGTTCTGAAGTAATGAAATTAATGAAAGTGTCGGAGAAGCTTGCTACAACACATATGTTGCGCACCGAGATGTGGACCAAGCGTCATGCTCGGAAAAATTCTAAACCGGCCATACACCTATTTACTGGTGCTGTATACGATTCATTTAGTACTGAGTCTTTTACTGCAAAGGAATATGCGTATATGCAGAAGAGCGTGAGGATCCTTTCAGGAATGTACGGGGTGCTACGCCCTTTGGATATGATCCAGCCGTATAGACTAGAAATGGGAACCAGATTTTCTTTTACCCTTAAGAAAAAAGACTACAAGAATTTGTATGAATACTGGAGAGATGTAGTTACCAAGCACTTTTGTGATAGCAAAGAAAAGTTTGTGATTAATCTTGCCTCAGAAGAATATAGTAAGGTGCTACGAAAAGAAGACTGCCAATTCAGGTTTATTGATGTAGAATTTTTAGAGAAAAAAGGCATGAGTTTTAAACAAGTGACTATCTATACCAAGCGAGCGAGAGGATCACTTGCGTGTTGGATTGTGAAACAAGGATGCCGCACTGTTGATGACCTTCGAGAATATAATCAACTTGGCTACGTATTTTCTAAGCGCAAGTCCAGAGAGAATAAATTAGTATTTATCAGGAAAGCATCATGACATTTACACTAACAAGAGAAGAACAATTTAAATCAAAAGATGAGCTCCAGGCAGAACTTGATGCTGAGGATTTCTCGCGTATTACACTGTCTTTTTATAAATATGTTCAACTGAGCGACCCTCACAAGATGAGAGAACTTCTCTTTGAACATTTTTACAAACTGGGGTGTAAGGGTCGAATCTACATTGCTCATGAAGGGATTAATGCACAAATGAACGTTCCGGAACATAAGTGGGATGTGTTTGATGAGTTTATTCAGGGAGTGCCAGAATTTAAAGATGTTCCATACAAAATAGCAGTTGAAGAAGACAATAAGTCATTTATAAGATTATCTGTGAAGGTAAAAGATAAGATTGTGGCAGATGGATTAGATGATGATTCATTTGATGCTTCTAATACAGGGAAGTATGTAACTGCCAAGGAGATGAATGAATACATTGATAATAAAGAAGCAGTGGTGGTTGATATGCGTAACGCATACGAGTCTGAGGTTGGGCATTTCGATGATGCGATAACACCACAGGTCGACTCTTTTAGAGAAGAGCTTGCTGTTATTACCAAAGACTTGGCAGATAAAAAAGATGCACCGATTGCTCTGTACTGCACAGGGGGTATTCGTTGTGAAAAAGCATCTGCATGGATGAAGCATAATGGATTTACTAATGTGAAACATCTTAAGGGGGGAATCATTGATTATGCACATCAAGTCAAAGAGCAAGGTCTACCAAATAAGTTCAAAGGCAAGAACTTCGTGTTTGATGAACGTTTAGGAGAGAGAATTTCACAGGAGGTAATTGCGACATGTCATCTTTGTAAGACACAGAAGGCAGACAATCATTACCACTGTAAGAATCTTTCTTGCC
Source organism: Minisyncoccota bacterium (assembly GCA_937958705.1). Classification (GTDB taxonomy): domain Bacteria; phylum Patescibacteriota; class Minisyncoccia; order Phycocordibacterales; genus JAHDEI01. Next base: position 14,209 of record CALGNJ010000023.1, read on the forward strand.
ATACATTATTTATTGGATGTGATACGTGCATAAAAAAGAAACAAGGATACTGCAGTCATATGTGCATCATGTTTGATCGTCTACCAGAGAGAGTAAAGCACTGGTTGATGAGAAACTCATTTAAAAAAGAACATCACGTATATAGGAAAAAGAGAATGAAATTATAAAGTAAACAATCTCCTTTTGGAGGCTTTTTACTTGTTATAATAATTTAAAATAATATACACACTATGAAACAAATAATACTTTTAGTTATTCTGTGCGCTTGTGCACTCCCAACAGCTCTGTTTGGTCGGGAGACACCATTGAGAGTTCAAACTATTGAGCGACACCCATTTGTGATAGCTGATGAACAAGGTCTTACAGGCTTTAGTATCGAACTATGGGAGGCTATTGCAGATTCAAATGGCTGGGAGTACGAGTATCAGGTTACGGATACATTTACACAGCTGTTAGCTGCTCCTCAGACAGGGGCTGCAGATCTTTCTATCGCTAATATTTCTATTACGGCTGATCGAGAGGAGATCATGGATTTTTCTATTCCTATCTATGATGGAGGAATGCTCATGATGGTTTCAACTGAGTATGATACTCATGCATTTCTCCAGGCGCTTACCAGAGGCTTATTCATCATTCCACTTATCTTGTTTTTTGTTATAACTCTTATTTGTGCTGGGCTGGTTTCACGGCTTGGAAAGAAACGAAGCCTACAAGAGTCTTTACAAATACTTATTGGATTTGGTAAAGATTACAAGAGAGGAGTTGAGAGAATAATTGCCCTGGTGTGGTACACGATTAGTATTGCGCTCATTATTGTTGTGACTGTGGAACTGACTTCTGTCACGATTCTCACAGAACAAAATGAATCAATTACGACAGTTGATGATTTAGCATTTAAACGAATAGGAGTGATCCAAGGCTCAACAGCAGAGGCATACTTGCGCTCTAAAAACGTTGAGGCGGAATCATATCAAAGACTTGAACCTCTGCTCTCGGCCATTGATCAAGGGTTTCTTGATGTGGTTGTTCACGACGCTCCAGTGATTAGTTATTATGTCAACAATGTAAATAGTGACACCGTTCGGATTGCTGGAGACATATTTAATGAAGAACAATATGGAATTGCGCTTCCAACTGGAAGTGTTTATACAGAACAAATAAATCAAACACTCAGACGATTCAGGGAGACTGGTGTGTATGACAAGATGTATAATACATGGTTTAAGTAATCTGTATGTTGACGTACACGCAATTTAAATTAACAAAAACATCACGGTTACTTGTTGGGTTTTGTATTGTTGTGTTTGGGGTATGGTTTATTGCTGCTCAGTTTACTCAGGCCGCGAAGCAGGGAAAAGATGCGGTCAAACAGATAGAAATCCGAGAGTTAGAAAAAGCGGTGATTTTGTATAATATTTCACGCAATGAATACCCAGAGAAACTTGGGGACTCAGAGTGGTGTGAGGTAGGAGCGCGGTATGGAGACAGGAGGTGTCTCTACGAGTTAACTCGAGATGGATACCTTGGAACACTCCCTGTATCTCCAGATGAATCACCCTACTATTATAGACATGACCAAACAGGTGTATACCTTGCAGCTAGTATCGAGTATGCACTCAATACATCAAAACAACAAACATGTGATGTGAAAGGAATAGATATGTGGTGTATTGAGATTAGGCTCTAGGTACACATAACAAAAAACTACAGGTGTAGTTTTTGTGTTTGGGGTTTGTTGACGCAAGTTTCTAATTCACTACGCTCATAAGATGTCGCTGCTTTATTTTTAATATCTTCTCTCATATACAAGAAAAACAGAAAACATCGCGTACGCGATGTTTTCT
>CALGNJ010000024.1 GCA_937958705.1 Minisyncoccota bacterium
TTATCTCATACAACACAAGACGAAAGATACTACTTGTGTTCGAAATATAATAAAACATTGTCAGAAAATGCCACGAAAGGTGGCATTTTCTTCTGTGTTTTATTTAGCTTTGCATAAGTAAAATATGTTCAAAGAAAAAAGAGGGATGAACCCGTCTTCTTCTTTTTCTCTATTTTTACTTAATAGCAACTACTTTGTACTGCATGGTATGTCCTCCTGGTGTTTCGAATGAAAAGAATTCCCCTTCTTTCTTACCAAGCATCGCTGATACAAGCGGTGAGTCAAAAGAAAGTTTTCCTGCTGCTGGATCTGTCTCGTCAGGTCCCACAATTTGGTATTCATTTTTAACAGATGATCCTTTTTTGGAAATAGTAACAAATGCTCCAATTGTTACTTCTGTTTTGTGACCACCTTTAATGATCTCACCTTCTTTTAAAGTGTATTGAATAGTTCGGATTCGCTCTTCTAAAATTGCTTGGTCTTCACGAGCTTGATGATATTCAGCGTTTTCCTTCAAGTCACCCAACGCCTTTGCAGACTCAAGCTCTTTTGCCACCTTTGTTCGCTCAAAAGAAACTAGTTGATCTAGCTCAGTCTCTAGTTCTTTTTTTCGCTCTTTTGTTATATATACTTTAGTTTGATCCATACGCGTTTTTTATTTTTTGTTACTTTACACGAGCGCTTAACTATTTGCAATACGAGACAAACAGCCTATAGCCAGCCAAGCTTCTCTAGTCCTGCACGTGCTGCTTCTGACTCAGCTTTTTGTTTTGAGTACCCTTTACCTTCCGCTATCTTCTTGTCCCCTAAAAATACACCCATAATAAATTCTTTATCGTGATCTGGACCAATTGAGTCTACCAGTTCATAGTGAGGTGTAACTTTTTGTTTTTCTTGCGCAATTTCTTGAAAGTATGATTTTGCATCTTTATATAACTTCTGCTCAACAATTTCATCAATGTAATCAAAGAGTGCTGCTTCAATAAATCCTTGTGCAACGGAAAAACCTTGATCCATATATAACGCGCCAACAAGTGATTCAAATGTGTTTGCCAAGATGTGTTCGCGGCCTTTGTTTGTATCCATTCGTTCCCCTTTAGAAAGCAGTAGAAACGACTCTAGATCAAGTTTCTTTGCTGCTCTCGCGAGCGAAACAGTATTTACCATCGCAGCCCTATATGCAGTCAGCACACCTTCTGGCTCTCCGGTAAACTTTGTATATAAAAAATCTGTCACTGCAAGCTCCAGGACAGCATCTCCCAAAAACTCTAATCGCTCATTGTGTTTAAGTCCTCGACCCGCCTTTTCATTAATAAAAGACCGGTGCACAAATGCCTGGGTTAATAAATCTTTATTCAAAAATGTAATATCAATTTGTTTTTCAAATTGAGTAAAATCTGGAAACTCCATATGTAATCGTTGTTATGAGTTTGACTCTCGCGCAATTGCTAAATCAACACCCTTTGTGATAATAGATTTGATGTCGTTATAAGTAGATAGAGATGCAACTTCTTCTTGATCAAACCATTTTGTATCAGTTAACCCCCCACCTTCTTCTTGAAGTGCCACAGGAACAAAATCTGATTTAACTAGGAAGTAGTGTACTTGCTTTCGGATCTTTCCATGTTCTTTATCGTTTGCAAGGTATTCGTTAGACCCCACAGCGTCAATTACAGTAACGTCTAGACCAATCTCGTCTTTAATCTCTCTGACAACTCCGACTTGTGGATCTTCACCATCCTGTACTCCTCCTTTTGAAAGGGTCCATTTTCCAAAAATATCGTGAACAAATGCAAACTGTAAAAGTCCGTCGGTATCAACTGCATAAATAACCGCACCTGCTTTAATTGCTAGTGGAAAATTTGTAGGATCAAGTTCCTTTTTCTTTTGCTCCTCTTCTTTTGCTTTTAAATCCGATGCTTCATAAATTGAACCGAGCACGCCTGAGATAAACTTATACGAGTTTGGTCCTCCGTATGACTTACCAAGTTCAATTGCTTCATTAATAGCAACCCTGGGTGGAACGTCTCCTCTTCCAGAAAACAGCATCTCGTAAATACCGAGCCTGAGGATATTTCTATCTACTGGTGCAATACGATCAATAGGCCATGCTGGTGCTGCCTTTTCAATGATTTCGTCTAATACATCAACTTTCCTAATGACTCCTTCTAGTAGTTCTTTAGGAAAATCGACATCGTGTAACTTATCTCGCTCTTGCAGAGAAAAGGAAAAGAGCTCATCTACTCGTGATGAATCTTTTTCGTAGAAATCCCAGGTAAATAGGGACTGTATTACTATTTCTCTTGCAAGGTGCCTTAGTGACATCGAGTGAATAATACGATACTTTCACATATAACGCAAGATGCATTTTTTAGAGTTTTGAGTAACAGAAAAACCCGTCCGGTTAAACGGGATCGGGTTTTTCTTTATTACAAAAAGGTATTATGCTGTTTCTTCAGTCTTAGAAGCTTTCTTTGCAAGGATTTGTTTTCCTTTGTAAGAACCACACTCTTGGCACGCTCGGTGTCGTAAGTGATATGCTTCACAGTTTGAACACACAGAAAGACGTGGCGCATCCAACGCGTGGTGCGACCGCCTGTTTCTTGTATGACCTTTTGTTACTCTCATTCGGCTACTCATAGTGACCGGTAGTATAGCAGGGTCAATGTAATATGACAATAGGAAAAGCGTGGGCTTATGCCCACGCTTTTTTCTTTTTTATACTGCTCCGGTAATGTTGTAAATAGGCACAAGCACTGATGCGAGGAGTCCTCCAACACCAACACCTAGTAACACAATCATGAGCGGCTCGATAAGTCCAACCAATGTATCTACGGCGTTAATCACCTCTCTCTCGTAGAACTTAGCCATAGTGTCTAGCACGCTACTCATACGCCCTGTCTCCTCTCCAATACGTACCATTTGTGAAAGCATCGATGGAATCTGTTTATGTTTATCCATTGCGTCTGATACTGGAGAACCAGTTGATACCTGTTGGGATATATCATTCATTACTCGTTCAAATACCTTATTATCAACAACCGCTGCTGTGTTATCAAGCGTTTTTACCATTGAAATACCTGAGGTGAGCATCATGTTCATGTTTCCTGAGATACGCGCAAGGTAGAGTTTTTGATAAAGGTTACCTACTGCTGGAATAGCAAGTTTAATTTCATCAAAAATAGTTGCCCCTGCTTCTGTACGTGAGTACCTAAACATTAAGAACCCAAGAACCACTAATGCAATAATAAAGAAGAGTCCATAACTTTGGAGAAAGCTCGACATCGCAACAACAATCTTTGTGAAAAATGGTAGTTCTTGTCCTGAGTCAATTAGAATCTTTGCAATCTTCGGGATAACCAAAGTAAGCATCAGGTACATAACAATAATAAATACTGAGATAACAAATGCTGGATAGATAAGTGCACTCTTAGCTTTTGAGGTTAGCTCATATGTTCGTTCTAGATATTCCGATAGATAGGTAAATGTTGCTGAAAGTTTACCTGACTCTTCACCGGCTGCGACCATGTTTACATAAAAAGATGAGAATACTTTTGGATGCTTAGACATTGCGGCTGTTACAGACGAACCGTCCGAGATATCCGCAGCAACTGCCTCAAGCGCCGAACGTAACAATGGACTTGTTGACTCTTTAGAGAGAAGCCTAAAAACTCGTAATGCTGATACCTGTGCCTCAAATAGTGTGGAAAGCTGTTTAGACAAAATAACAATGTCTTTGTTCTTTACACCTCCCAGAGTAATATTCGTTTCAAAAATAGATTTCTGATCCGCTGGTTTAATTTCTGAGATGATAAGCCCCCTGTTTTGTAGTGATGAGATAGCAACATCGATGTTGTGTGCCTCAATCTCCCCACCCCGTGGATTACCTTCTCTATCAACCGCTTCGTATTTAAATACTGACATAACGAAATTGTATCATGGATACCTGACCGTCCTTCCTTACTCTATGTGTATTTCTAATCCCTTGTTATATATTTCCAGAAGGTTCGTGTCTTGTCAGGTCCCCCTTAGTCGGAATGATCCCGTTGTTTGAAATGCGAATCGGCGCCAGTTCTAAATTCGTCACGTTGTTCCTTGTTAAGAACTCGCTGTCCCAACAGCTCCTTGGCAGGAATAAATTACCATCGACGCAGGTTTCTAAACTCGTCGTTCCTCCTCGTTAAGAACCTGCTGTCCCAGCTCGCCTAGTTGCAATGCAACTTATGGCTCCGCTTTTCGATTCCTGATGAGAGCAAAACAGTTTGCTCTCTCCAAGGAGACCCGTATGAAAAAACTGGCAATGCCAGTTTTTTCATACGGGTCT